>JAQVVB010000315.1 GCA_028699215.1 Sphaerochaeta sp.
TTCTCCGATGAGAGAATCAGGCACATATACAAGGAGTTTGATGATCTAATTGATGGAGTCTTGATAGAACTCCCAGGCTTCTTTGTCGGTGAAGCCTTCGTGGACGATTTTTCGAATTGAATAAGCCATTTCCAAGCTGTGTTCACTTTGGAAGATGTTTCTCCCCATATCCAGACCTGATGCTCCTTTTGAAATTGAGTTGTAGGCGAGTGTAAGGGCTTCTCTTTCAGGCAGTTTCTTTCCTCCTGCAACCACGATGGGAACAGGACAGGCAGCTACGATTTCCTCAAAGTTTTCACAGTAGTAGGTCTTGATGATATTCGCTCCCATTTCAGCAACAATTCTGGTTGCAAGTTTGAAGAAGCGGTCGGTTCTTTCCATGTCTTTTCCTACGGCCACTACTCCCAAAACAGGAATGCTGTATCTGAGACCTGCGTTGATGCACTGTGAAAGATTGTCGATGCTTGAAAGTTGTCCATCAGCACCAATGAAAGTCTGTACGGCAATACAATCGGCATTCATGCGAATTGAGTCTTCGATGTCTACTGCAATGATTTCATGGCTTAAGTCTTCATTGAGCATGGAAGACCCTGAAGAGACCCTCAATGCAATTGCCTTTTTGCAATCTGCAGGTATGCAGGATCTGATCGCTCCTCTGGTTCCCATCAATACGTCGATGGCGGGCATCAGTTTGGGGACGACAAGATCAAGACGTTCCAAGCCAGCTGTCGATCCCATGAAATACCCATGGTCAAAAGCGAACATGACAGTCCTTCCGCTTTTGGGATCGAAGATATTGGACAAGTGTTTTTTCATTCCCCAGTCAAGATTGTTGGCACCTTTCACGTAAAACGGGGTTTGGTTTGCAAATGGCACCTCGATTTGATAATTCTTGGCAACCTTCAATCCATCAGTATCAGCCATAATGTTTCTCCTTACTCAAGAGAGTGACTGTTGCATGCAACAGTCACTCCGTTCTTCTAGCTGTTTAGAAATTATAATTGTTCATGTTTTCAACAGTGAAAACAGCGCGCTCGGGAAGTAGTACCACTCCAGAATCGGAAGCAGTATAGGCATTGGCGTCGAGTATTGTGTTGGGGAATACTTCGACTACACCGATTTCGGGGACGTCAATCTTGTCACCGACCTTGATGTCGTTGCCACTTGCAAGGTAGAAGCCAAGGTAACAACCCAGAGCACCCTGAATCTGACAATCCCAGAGACCCCAACGAGCGAGTACGCCAGCGTTGGCATAGTCTTTCATGGAGTTTGGAGGTGCAAAACCGGTAATGGATACATCGTTCTTGTCTTTCTTGAGGTTCTGAGCTGCCTGAGCCTGACCAGGAAGAGCGGTGGAGTCATTACAGATGATGCCGTCGATATCTGGATTTGCCATGAGGATGGCTTCACCAATGGTAATGGCTTTCTCAGCATCCTGCTCTGAGTAGTAGTTGCTGGGATTTACATTGATCCAATTGGGGAATGCTTTCTTGATGTAAGCCTCACCAGCTACTCTCCAAGAGTTCTGGTCGGCTACAGTTGCCTGTGAATAGTGCCATACATACTTGATGGCATCCTTGGAAGGGTCTTTGCCTCTTTCCTTAAGTGAGTCGACGAGCATATCGACAAGCATTTTTCCCAGTATATCAGGAGTTCCCTGAGATACCATGACGGTACGGGCATCCCCAGATACATCAGAATCCCAAGTCACAACTTTCATTCCAGCTTTCATGGCTTCTTTCATGATGTCGTCAAGTCCAGTGGCATCGACTGAGGATACACAAATAGCATCAGCGCCACTATTGATGGCGTTGTCGATGATGGTGACCTGATTTGCTACAGAAGCCTCAGGGTTTCCATCATACTTGACTGTGAAGCCTTGTTTGGCTGCATAAGCCTGAGCTCCTTCATTAGCGGCCTCAAAGAACGCATTACCTGTTAATTTTGGAACAAACACAACGGTAATGTCATCTTTGGCTCCAGACGCGGTTTCTTTTCCACCAGCGGCAAATACAGCCGAGGTAGCCAGCAACAACACCAACAAAACGATGAGTGTCTTCTTCATTTTTTCTCCTCCTAACTATTTTTCAATGTCTATGTCTGACATGAAAATCACACGATTGCCTTTTGCTTTGGTTTAAACTTATCTACAAGTTTTCCCATCCGTTTTTGAATGTTCGGATTGGATCCAGCAAAACGAATTGCTACAGAAAGGACCAATAATACTCCAACTGGAATATCCAAGTATTGGGTGTTTACATTTGCCATGGACAACCCGAAACGAAGAATTCCGATGACCAGAGCAGCAAGTGCTGTTCCAATGACGCTTCCAGTTCCACCTAGATTGGAAGTTCCTCCCAATACAACGGCAGTGATGACGGGAAGGGTAATCTCTTTACCAAGATCGGTCTTGGCTGTTCCGAGGTACGCTGTAAGCAGAATCCCTGCCAAAGAAGCCCCTAGACCAGAGAGCATATAGGTACTCATAATCACCAGTTTCGTTTTGATTCCACTGTAGGAGGCGGCATTCTTATTGACTCCGCATAAAAACACCTGTCTCCCATAGGTGGTCCGGTGAAGCAGAAAATATGCAATAAGTACCAAAACCAGGAAAATGATGAGCTGGTTTGGAATGATTCCGAAGATTCGACCTTTGACGAATTGAGTGAAATTCTTTGGAAACCCACTGATGCCTTTGTACGACTCTGTTGAGGAAAAGTTGGTTACCATCAGGGCTAGGCCCGAGTAGAGGAACGAACCACCAAGTGTGACCACCATGGGTTGCACTCCTGTATAGGCGACAAAGAATCCGCTCAGCGCTCCACACATCGCCCCAAGCAATAATCCAAGAATACAAGCTACATACAGGTTGACTCCTGCGTCGTTCCATAAGACTCCTATGAAAATGGATGTGAGGCCCACAATGGAACCGGCTTGGATGTCGATACCGCCCGTGATGAGGACAAAGGTCACAAACAATGAGACTATGCAGATGGTCATGAAGTTGTTGATGCTTCCCAAGAGAACACGAGGTATAAGGAATTTTGGGTTGATGAGTCCGAATACGATGACTTCGACGAGCAAAAGCAGGATCAAGAAGCTCTCCCATCTGACTACTTTCTTCTTTAAAAGTTGATTGTTACGCATGGTTTTGATCCTCCGAAGCAGTTGGCTCTGTGTGTACGATTTTTGCTGACAAACGTTGTTTTCTTACTTTTTCCGCTGAGCTGTTTTGAAGGACTGCATCAAAGACGACGATGACGATCAACAAGATGCCTGTGATGGTGTTGTCATAATCAGAAGGGAACCCCAAGAATACAAGTACACGGCTTATGGAGGCCATGATTGCTGCTCCTACCGTGGCCCCCATCAAAGAACCTACGCCACCAGTGAGGCTGATCCCCCCCAAAACGCAGGCTGCGATGACCTTCATCTCATATCCGTTTCCGGCTATGGGGGTGATGAATCCTACGCGACTTAC
>JAQVVB010000038.1 GCA_028699215.1 Sphaerochaeta sp.
TGTTATACAGATAAAGCGAATCCAGCTCCTGCTGGGAGGAAATGCTGCTGAGCTTCTGAAACTGGGAATTCACCAGCATATAATCACTGTTTGAGTTGACCTGGGAAAAAACCGCATCAAACTCATGGCGCATGAATTGCACAGCAAGCGAATTGGAGTAGGAAACATTGCTGTTCATGACCGACAAGCTGGTTGCAGTGAAAACAATAAAAAGCAACAGCGGAAAAAGACATACCGCAAGATACGAATATACCCACTTGAGGAGAATGCTCCGTTTGAACGTGTTTTTTTCCCGCTGCACCCTACTATCTCCCCATCATACAGGCAGCTGTCCGCCGCATTTCTGTTCAAGCTTTTGTTTGAAAAGATCTCCATCGATAGGAAGATCCACCCAAGTACCACCCATCCAAGATGAAAGATGGATGGCATTCGATATCTCCAAGCTCTTGATTCCTTCTTCACCGGGAGACAACAGAGGAGAACCGGACAGTATTGCATCACAGAAGTTCGTAATGATGCCTGGATGAGACGTATACGTCCCTTCGAGGACGACTTCACACTTGGTGCATTCTGGTTGTCCAATTTCACCCTTGAAACGCTCATTGAAGTCGTCGGAAGACTCTTTCAACTTCCAAAAAGTCAAGGTGTTGTTTTCTAGTACCAGCTTGCCCAATGATCCGGTAATCTCCAATCTGTTGGTACCAGGAGCATCTGCAATGGTAGTGGTGTAGATACCAACAGCTCCATTCGGATATTCAAATAGAGCATAGACGTCATCTTCCACCTCGATACTGCGATGCTTGCCATAATACACTTCTGCCTTGACGCGTGAAGGCATGCCACAAATCCATTGCCATAGATCCAGATTATGCGGATTCTGGTTGAGCAGGACTCCACCGCCCTCACCCTTCCAGGTGGCACGCCAGGAACTCAGATCATAATAGCTCTGAGCTCGAAACCAACTGGTGATGATCCAATTGGTATGGATGATCCGTCCAAGCTGTCCACCTTGGACCATCTCCCTTGCCTTTTGAAAGACCGGGTTGGTCCGCTGGTTCAGCATGATGCCGAACACCTTCCCACTCTCTTTGGCGGCACGATTCATCTCCTCCACCTGCTTTGTATAGACTCCAGCCGGCTTTTCACACAGGACGTGAAGGCCTGCTTGAAATGCTTGGACGGCATACACAGGATGGAAATAGTGAGGCACTGTAGGTATGATGGCATCGCATGTGCCACTCTTTATCAAATCCTCCGCGCTCGTAAAGTAGGAAACATCCTCCTTACAGACCAGACGGGCCTTATGTATCTGTTCTGGATTACTGTCAGCTATTGCAGTCAACCGAGCATTGGGAATCTTTTTTTCAAGAAAAGCCTTGGTATGTTGTGATCCCATCTTTCCATATCCAATGATGCCTATTCGTACTGTATTCATGCTCTTTTCCTCAAAGACTTTTCAGTGCAGCAAGACTTCTTACCGCATCGTTCTGCCAATCGTCACTCTTTCCTTCAATACTCACACTCAAATCATACCCACTTTGCTTGAGAGCAGAGATGAACTCAAGAAGCTCCTGGTCAACACACAAGGGGAACCGTCTTCCCTCTTTCGTTGCAATGTGAGCGTGCATGAGGGGAGACACCAGAGAAATGGTATGCATATCCTCCCCTTCAGTCCTCATATGAAAAGCATCGGCAAGGAGCCCTACATTATCCAAACCGACCATTGACTGAAGAGCTGCCCCTTCAACCAAACTGTTGATCAAGTTCGTCTCATTCCTATTCAAGGGCTCAATGGCAACCTTTATACCATATTCAGAAGCAATCTGTCCTACAATCTTGGTTACGGCGACCAATTCTTGGAAAGCTTTTTGGTAACTCATTCCTTGAGGGATAAAACGCGACTTACCGCTACCAAACACAACAAGAGAGGCCCCAAGGATGCGCATCCTTGCAAATGCAGTATGGAGATAGGCAACCATTGCTGCTTCATCATATTCAGGACCAATAACCACCATTGATTTAGGAAACAGCAGACAACACCGTTCCACTGCAATACTGCTCTTGACGACCAGCTTGGATATCTTTTCAAACTCCTCTTCCGATAGGAGGGCTAGTGCATTGAGCTTAGCTTCCAGATAATCAAACCCAAGCCGTTGTACTTCTTCGATCAGGTTCACATCCATACAAATTCCAAATCTCATCACCTTACCTCCACATGATGCATATCCGCAGTCAAGGTTTTCTCGCCCAATTGCACATGTACAATGTTACCGACGACTTCAATTGCCATCGAGACATCTCTTCTTGCAATGACCGTAGCCAAGGTCACAGGGACTCTGCCGTGCTTGGAAACCTGAACTTGACCTGTTGGTTTCCTAAGAGGATACCCATAGGAAACCCATCCGGCCTTGGGCTCTTCACTTCCACAATATACGTTGGTTTTCCAACTGGTGCTGGATGCCATCATATGCTGATCGATTGTACAGAAAGCCTGTTCAGCATCTCCATCAGTTATTGCATACCCCATAGTAAAGGGAGTTCCCTGTTCAGAGGTATAGTGCAAGACTTGAGGGGAAACACACGTTACCTGTTCACTTGCAAAATTCCAAATGAACCGTAGATCATGGTCCATGATTCCAAGACCAGTGACATGGTCAATGATGACAGCTACTTCCAAAGAAGGAATGAAAGCGACCTTTCTTCGATGAAAGATGGGATCTTCGGTAAAGACATACCCATTATGAGAGATGTCCATGAGAAGCAAATCCTCTCTCCGCTCAAAAGCATGGCAGAACGTCCGCACACCACGTACGCGAGGTACACCTGGAATGGATCCCATCATATGGTCATCGACGAACAACGTATTATGAGCCAAGGCATGGGTAAAATAGTGTCTCCAATCCGTCCAGCTGGAACTATTGTAGATATATCTGCCACAATCAATGAGGATGTCATCACCCCCGATCATCAATTCGAGATGACCGGTATCATTATGGGAATGGGTACTCTTCTCTCCCCGTTCAAGGGAAATACCCTGCAGATGGAAATAACTGTCATGATTCTCCCAACCGGTACGCATTACATAGAGACCTGATTCCTGCATGCAAAAATCCAACGGACGGGGAGCTACCCCTTCTTTACCTCCGGTTGCGAGGTACAAGAAATCCTTTCTTTCCGTCAAAGAACTCATCCAAGCAAAATAGGCCCTCAGTTCATTGGTATCCTCAGGGAAAAAGGAAAGATTCATCCCTTCATAAACAGAAGTATCGCTTGTACGGGAAAGCAGACTGACACGATCTGCATCGCCTATCATCGGAGTTGAGAAATCCGGTTTGACTAAGCTCATGACAAACTCAGCACTTTTTTCCAACAACGGCATGGCATAGGGTGCAACAGCGATACCATTGAGCTCACACAGCTGCACAGCTTGTAAAAAAGCAATTGAAGCTACCAGATGATAAATAGGAGTATGCTCCATATGGGCACCGTCATTGTCAAAGCAGTAGACGATTTCATGCATTACCCGTTGGTAGCCCAACGCTTTCCAATTTGCTGCATCCTTGAACTCAGGAAACATGATGCCAAGTTGCAACAGCGCACTCGATTCCATCGAGAGCCAGTTGCTTGAGTGCTCGTGATTGCTGTAATGAGAACTCAAAAAGGTTCCATGATCATGGATAGAGCAAAGGAATATGGCCCAGGTTCCTTCATCGAAGGAGGGACTCGAACGGAAGATTTCCATGCAAGGAAGCCATGTTGTATAGATACGGATTCCTGCCTCAATTGTTCTCCATGCATGACCGGGAAAGGGAGTCTTCCCTTTCTGTTCTTCACGCTCAATGTAGTATTGTGCAGGCCAAGCTTCATAGAAGCTTTTAAGCTGCTTGGCAAATTCTTCTGCATATCGTTCATCGCCGTTCAACGCGTAAGCCCGTGCCAAGCTTTGCCAATAAATTGTACGATAGAGTGACCAACTCCATTCATTGTCATGTGAGGTCTCATCAGTAGGATTGAATGTCCAATCGATATCACCTTCGAATTGATGCCCAAAAATGAAATGATTCATCACAGCTTCTGCATCAGCGAGAATGTGATCATCCTTCAGTTTTCCTGCTTGGCTTGCTTCAAAGAGATACTTCGGGGTACGTTTGGAGCGGAAGTGTTCCATGACCAAAAGAAAAGCCTCATCAAGCCTTCCTTCCTTGGCAAGTTCTCCTACTGCATGAAGACCCTCAACAGAGAAATCCAGTTTAGCCAGTAATGTTTCCTTACAATTCATCGTGTTTCCTTGTCAGGATACGGGTCGGTTCACTCCGACCCGTATCAAAAATACAGAAGATTTTTATCTATTTAGCCATGTAGCGATCGTAACTCGCCTGCTTGATCTCGATGGCCCTTTCAATACCGAACTTCTTCAATTGATTGACATAGGTATTGAATTCACTCATCGAAAGAGCACCTGTGATGAACTTGGATTCCATCTCATCAGCATAGGTCTTCACATTGTTCATGATGCGAGCCAACTCCGCAGCTTCTTCAGAAGTCGCAGAAACAGGAGGCATCATGTACTTGCCATAATCGGTTTGGGCCCACAAGTTGATGGCTTCACTCAGTTCAGGAATGCTGTAGTACTGTTCAAGATACCGTGGATCCTGGATGAACGGACCATTGACGCTGGCACGCATATACTGAGCCATCGCCTGGCTGATGGTCAGTCCATTGGGGTTGTTCACGATTAGGTCGGTATATTTGGGATACCCGTCCACCATGGTGTATGAAACACCCTCAACGCCGAAATTGACCAACAAATGACCAGCTTCTGAGAAGTTGTAGTCGAGCAACTTGGCAGCAGCTTCTATGTTCTTGCAGGAAGCGGAAATCGCGGCAGAAGGACCGGAATTAGAGTATAACGTTGACATCTTGGCAAACATTGAAAGCCTATCGGAAGAAGGAGAAAGCGGCCTGGCGGATGTCATCTCGACACTAGGATCCCCTTGTTGCATTGCTGGCAACCAAGTTCCAATACCTGAACCACCGGGAGCATATGTTGCAGCACAGAAACCATTGAGAACTTTGACTGCCTGACTCTTCTTGTCTACTGAAAGGTAATCGTTGTCCAACAAATCCTCGGTAAACAATGTCTGGGCAAACTCGAGATATGCTTTGCGATTGGATTCGACCAAACCGTTGTGCACTACACCATCGACCACATAGAAGTCATCCCAGCTATCGAATCCAGGTGCAAGAACACGACTGACATGTTCTTTTCTGAGTGTCAGAGGAATCTTGATGCCAATATCCTTAAGGGCTTTCAATGCAGTATACAGTTCTGAAGGAGTTGATGGAGCCTTGTTGATGCCGACTTTCTTCAGCAGGTCTAAACGCCATACCCAACCCTCGGTGAAAATGAGATTGTTGTTGACATACGACTCTCCTCTGAGGAACGGAAAGACGTAAAAGGTGCCATCATCAGTGCTGATCATCTTCTTGATATCAGGATTTTCACTGAGGAATGCGGTGATATTCGGACAATATTTTTCAAACACCTCATTCAAAGGGATGATGACATTGTCATCCAAAGCAGCCTGGGGCCCACCAGGATAGTCAATCCATTTGTACTCGATGATGTCCGGATACGAACCGGAAGCGACCAGGATATTGAATCCTTCAGCTTCAACAGCATCGTTACCAGAGGGGACATGTTGGAACGTAATATCCGTGTTGGTCCGTTCCATCAAGGTCTTGAAATAGACGGTCTGCCCAAAATCCTGAACTACCGACGAGATGTTTGGGTTCAAGGGAGCCCAATACGTCAGTTTGGTAGCCCCTGAAGCGACAGAATCCTTTTCTGTAGTACCCTTTGCCAATACAGGACTTAGGGAGATCAGCAGTACCAGAGCGATCACAATGTAAGATTTTTTCATCGTTGCCTCCTTCGTAGCGTTTTTAAAACCTTTTTATAATATCTATCACGGGCATACGCCCAGATGTTCACACTGATTCAGCAGGAAGTGTCCAATGCTCATACGCATTCAAATATGTCTCCTTGAGATGTGGGACTGCATAATAGAATTCGTCTTTCGCGGGTTTCTTCTCTGCAGTGCTTGCAATTCGTACAGGAAGATCCTGCGCAAGCAGTACCGCCTTGGTATGGGCAAGTGAAGAAACCAAAGTACAAGGTGGTCGGTTGCCATTTCTCACACATTCAATTGCGTCATGGAGTTTTTTCAACCGTTCTTCGGGCAATTCACATCCATAGTTCTTCAATGTCCCATCCTTGAAGCAAGCAGTAAACACATCATCTTGATCGAGAATCGTCGCCTTCTCGAATTCGAACATACCAAAGGGACCAACTTTCTGCTCATCAATACAATGAGCGGTATAGAAATACACATCCACCTGTTCCTTTGTATGAAAGCATACACTTGCACCATCATAGTTCTCGATTGTTGGTCTGCCTTTGACCAAAGAACCTTCTGCAGACTCAACAGTGCACGAAGTCTCGATACTGGATCCCAAAAGGTACAGCATCGTCTGCAGTTGATGGGCGCACGCATTGGAAAGCGGACTGTCAAACACATTTTCGCCATGGCAACGTAACTTTCCTGCCCAAGTGTTACGTTGATAATAGGCATCTCCACGTCTCATCATCCTCAAGGCCTTGAACCTGACTGGAGCACCAAAGAGACCATCAAGGATATCTTTTTTCAAGGCTTGGAGTGGATTTGAAAAACAGAGTTGGTACCCAACAGCAACGAAACGATTGCTTTCTTTCTCTTTTTTAATTAGATTTTCCATCAACGTTTCATCTATGCTCACGGGTTTCTCACAAAGCACATTGCTCTGATGGTCCAAAGCGCACATGATATAGGAGTAATGGGTATGGATAGGAGAAGAAATGACAACCAAGTCAGCACTTCTTCTCTCTGCATAAAACTCTTCAGGAGTACGGAAAATGGGAATTTCCCGCTTGACCAACTCATCCAGATAAGGACTTTTGCTGATGAAGGGATCTGCTACGGCTACAAGCTTGGTATCATGTAAGGAATTGGTAAACAACTCCTTGATGTAGTTCTCACCATATCCACCAATACCTACCAGAAGCAGCTTTACTTCCTTCATTTTGATTCCTCACACAAAGATGAAGCAAGGATTCCTTTCTGATCGATTTTCAATGCCCCGGTAGGACAAACCTGGAAACAGTAGCCACACCCGATGCATTGGTCGGTCTTGAAAGCCTTGCGGTCAGCAAGATCAATTCCTTCATGCCAGCACACATCCTTGCATCGTCCACACCCGATGCACTTCTTGATATCCACTTGAGCTTCTTTGTATGCAGTACCGAGACGATTCTGCCGATTCTTCGCAACTTCACCGTCCATCGAAAACAGCTTGAGGGCATCACCGGTGAGGCTCTTCATATCTGCATACCCATGGTCATCCATCCAGGATTCAAATTTACGCATAAGATTCGCACAAGCCATCGTGCCGCCGGAACAAGCCAATGTCCCGAGTTGTACCATTTCACTACCAGCCATGACCAAACGCAAAGCCTGTTCATAACTGAAGACCCCACCACCTGCATACATCGGTATATCAATACCCTTGCTGCGAGCTTCACTCACGGTATAGCAGACGATGGGAGTTGCCTGAGTTCCTCCATAGCCAGCACCTGGACGTGCTTGGGTTTGTTTCCAATCCAGATCAAAATGGAAGCCCTTCCATCGGGCAGTAGGGCCTACTGCAGTCGCTCCATTGGCAACTGCATGACGGATCGAAGTGAGCGGATCACAAGCTTCGACAGCCAGCTTGACCATGATCGGCATGTCTTTGACGGTCTCCCTGATCATTTTTGTACAGGAAGCCACCAACTGGTAGTAGTTGAACTGACGGTCTTTGGCAACAGCTACACCTGGAGTGTTGAAATGCAATTCAAACGCATCAGCTCCAGCGTTAGACAACTCCCTTGCCTGCTGTTTCCACTCTTTTTCCCAATCACCACCTTTGACGATGTCACTATAATGACCGAGTGAAACCCAGAGCTTGATATCTTTGTCCATCTGTTTCTTGATGGTCTTCACTTCTTCACAATACTTTTCAAGGCTGTTCACGGGATCAGGAAGCTGAGTTCCCACTGCATGGCTATGAAAAGCGGGTTCGCCTTTGTACATCGCATCCGCACTGGGGTAGATAAAACTCCCACCTCCTGTTCCGTGCCCGAAGTTCCTCAACACTATGGCTCCGGGTCTGCAAGCTGCGCTCTTAAGTACATTCCGCGCTCCTTGCGTAGCAGGGCTCGATGCAATTACAAACGGGTTGATCATATCCAATGCTTCTATATGAAGGTCTGCCATATATACTCCTTATCTGTTTCGTTGCATGCCGTCGAGCAAGGTAAGCAAGACAGATGCATCATCTTCGAACTGTTGGATGGAATCGTCCTTAACGAACTCCAACAGTGCATAGTGGTCTTCACATGAATCGACTAGCGAACAATAGCTATTCCACTGATCGATTCCTTCTGCCAAAGGCCTTCTTCCTGAATCATCCCAGTGATACACATGAAGGTTCACCAACTTCGATTTGAGTCTGGATAAGCCAGCTTTACGTTGTTCAAAGTTCAAAGCAGGAGTGGGTTGCCAGAGGGATTTAACATTTTCTTTCCCTACTGAATCCAAAAAAGCCAAAGCCGATTCATTGGTGTCAGTAAGCGTATTGCGATGCCACTCCAGCGCCAATGTGATGCCAAAGGTTTCAGAAAGTTGAGCAAGCTCTCGTGCTTCAGCTACTAAATCCTGATACTCTTTCTCTTCTACTTGGGAGGAAGGCTTATCCCCTGCCCATATCCTGATGACCGAAGTTTTCAAAGCTTGTGCTACCGATAAGCGGGAAGCAAAGTTTGCGAAAGAGCCCAAACGATAGTATGAACCAAAAGCGGCAATACGAATTCCTGCCTCAGTGCAGAGATGCAACACATGGTCGGCCTTGGAACAATCACCTTCCTTAATATGCCAATTTTCACTCCATTCAATGGCTTGCAGATGATTCTCAACAGCAAGGGCGACAACCTGTTCAGCATCCAAATTCTTGAATGTCGCAGAGACAATTCCTGGTATCAACATATTAGGCTTCCAACACTCCCTTCCAGATTTCTTCATCCACCCAAACACCATTTTTCAGGCTTTCTTCGCGGGTTTTCATCATTCCCTCCCCAGGATAGTGGAGTGTTTGTCCGTTCCTTGCCTCAGAGGTCTTCAAGTCTTCAAGGGTATTGGCTATCTCTCTTTCCAACTGTTCACGATCAGGAAAAGAAGAGAGGTTGATGGCCATGAAGAATTGGCTGAGAGAAGTCTCAGTTGGAAGCTGTCCGACCCCACGGGTAGTATTCCCTCCGCTGATAGTCGCCGCAATCAAATCCAGGGCAAGGGAGAGCCCAGATCCTTTCCAATAGCCGATGGGCAACACTTGATGGGTGGAAAGAATGGCATCAGGATCTCTGGTCAGCTTACCTTCGCTGTCAAAACCTCCATCAACCGGACAACCTATGCCTTCACGTTTATACTTCTCGAGTTTTCCATAGCTGAACATGGACATTGCCACATCCAGAAGAATTGGACTGGAAGCATGGGGAATGGCAAGTACCAAGGGATTGTTGCCCAACTTGGCATCCTTGCCTCCCCAGGCAGGCATATTGGGTACGGTATTGGTCCACATGATACCGATACAGTCCTTCTCTACAGCCATCAATCCATAGTTGCCAGGACGCATCCAATGGTTCGTATTGCGTAGTGCCACAATTCCTACTGTTTGGTTTCCAGCAAGTTCAATGGCGCGATTCATTGCAAGGTATGCGTTGAGATTTCCAGGTCCCCTTTGGCCGTCCCAGCGTTCCAGAACCCCGTAGGATTCAACGGGAACGGCTCGTTTAGTGACGTCCACCGAACCATTCTTGATGGATGCGATGAACTTCGGGAATCTGTTCAACCCATGGGTATGCACTCCATCGCGAGAAGCATCGGCAAACAATTTGGCACTAATGGATGCATCTTGTCCGGTAATTCCATATTTCACCAACACCCGTTCAAATTGGCGTATCATCTCTTCATATGCTACGTTCATTGATTACCCCTTTACTGCGCCAACCATGACGCCCTTCACGAAATACTTCTGGAGGAACGGATAAATAGCCAAGATAGGAGCGGTTGCCACAACAATGGTGGCGTATTTAATCGTGTCACTTGCCAGAGCCAGTGCGTCGGCACCCCCTGCCGACATGATGCTTGTATCATCCTGTATAAGAATCTCCCGGAGGATCAATTGCAAAGGGTATTGTGATTTTTTGTGCAGGAAAATCATGGCATTGAACCACGAATTCCAGTGATACACTGCATAATAGAGGGTGATTACTGCAACCGTTGCCTTGGTCAAAGGAGCCATGATACTAAACAATATCCTGGCGTGACCAGCTCCATCCATCATGGCGGACTCCGGCAAACTATCGGGAACCGAGGCCATTGCAGTACGCATCACAATCAGGTTGAATGTATTCATTGCAACCGGCAAAATCAATGCCCAACGTGAATTGGTAAGACCTACCGCCTGCACCGTCAGATAGAGAGGGATGGTCCCTCCTTGGAAGTACATGGTGAAAACGATCATCATGGTGAAGATCTTGTTGAACATCACACCTTTCCTAGAAAGGACATAACTGCCAATCAAGGTAAGCACAATATTCAATGTAGTTCCAGTGACCACGATGAAAAGAGTATTCATATACCCAGTGATGATATTGGGGTTCTTTGCTACTGCTGCATAGGCACTGGTCGTGAACTTTATTGGGCGAAGGAACAAACCTTGGTGCTTCATGACTTCAATAGGGTCACTGAGCGAGGCAAATACTATATTGATGATAGGTATGATGATGCACAACGAAAGCAGTGCACAGATCATGATATTGCAGGCATTGAAGATTCTCTCTCCATGCGTAATTCTGGTGTTCATGCTGTTCTCCTTTACCACAAACTGTTTCCGCTGACTTTCTTGCTCAATCTATTGGTGAACCAGACCAAAAGAAAACTGATTACCGAATTGAACATGCCTACTGCAGCTGAATAACTCCAGCTCATTTCCAAGAGTCCCTTTCTATATACATAGGTGGAAATTACATCGGCCACCTCATAGGTCAGGGGGTTATACATGAGAATGATTTTCTCGTATCCTACATTGAACATTTTTCCCACTTGAAGAATCAGCATGATGATGATCGTAGGCAGCAAACACGGTAACGTTATAGCCAACAGCTGTCTGAGTTTTCCTGCTCCATCGATCTTGGCTGCTTCATAGAGTTCTGAATCAATGGCAGTGAGTGCGGAAAGATAGATGATGGAATTCCAACCAATGTTCTGCCAGATATTCGAGATGACATAAAGAGGAAGAAAATATTGTTTGTCATTGAGCATGGTCACCGGCTTGAAATCAAAGAGAGAAAGAAACTGATTGATCGCGCCATCTTTGCAGGTCAAATCCATCATGATTGATACAACTACTACGATAGAGATGAAGTGGGGAATGTAGGTGATGGTCTGAACCATCCTGGAATAAAGTTTCCCTCGTAATTCATTGATCAACAATGCAAGGATAATTGGCATTGGAAACGTAAAGATCAAGGTAAAGAAGCTGATCTTCAATGTATTGAAGAATACCCGCTGAAAGTAAAAGTCAGTGAAAAAGTCCTTGAAATGCTTAAGTCCAACCCAACTACTGTGAAAAAATCCAGTACTCGGCTTATAGTTTTGAAAGGAGATGAGTAAACCGACCATCGGGCCATAGTGAAATATAAGGTAATAAAACAATACAGGAATGAAGAGAAAATATAACGATTTGTTCTTCGTCCAATCCCTGCTGAATTTTTCAGAGAGAGGCAACTCCCTACAAGGGACCATCCCCGTTTGTCGCCTTCCTGTGTGATGATACTTCATGAAACCTCCTAGCCCTCAAGACAGTTTCCATTCTGTTTTCAGAACCAAAGAACTGTAAATGGTCAGTATGCAAATGCATGTGTCATTATTTTTTTCAAGAGGAATAAGAATGTGTCATCATAAGCGATAAAATACCATATTTTCTTATATATTAAATATTTAAAAAACTATTTGAAAATATGTAATTTTTGGTTAATCGTGAAAATTCTGTCACTTTTTCAGTTTTTCTATGGAATTTATGCCATTAAGACATGCTTCATAGACTAAATTGAAGCTGTTCCCTCAATCTTGACCATTGCTGGCCAAACCTCTATCGTACCCTCATCACGTTCCCTCAAGACATACTTTACCAAGTAAGGAACGAGACATATGATAAACAATCCGATACTCAAAGGTTTCAATCCAGACCCATCCATTTGCCAAGCGAATGGTAAGTTCTACCTTGCTGTTTCCACCTTCGAATTTTTTCCAGGAGTTACCCTCTATGAAAGCGAAGATCTTGTTACCTTCCGGTTTGTGCATTCAGCACTCTCGAGAGAATCACAACTTGATCTGAAGGGATGTAAAAACAGTTCTGGAATCTATGCTCCAACACTACGGTTCCATGAAGGGACATTCTACTTGGTTACGACCAACAAGCATACCAAGTGGAATTTCATCGTTCATGCACAGAACATCAAGGGACCGTGGAGTGAACCTCATTTGGTATCCCAAATGGGTATCGATCCTTCGTTGTTCTTCGATGATGATGGTACTTGTTATTACACATCGAATGGAACGATTGATGATCAAAAGGGTATTGTAGGCGCCCCTATAGACCCTGATACCGGAAATCTTCTTGCTCCCCTTTCCCTTATAAGCAAAGGATGCAGCGGTTTCGCAACTGAAGCTCCCCATATCTACAAACGCAACGATTGGTATTATCTGGTGATGGCAGAAGGAGGCACTGAATACGGACACCACAGCGTAGTCGTCCGAAGCAAATCCCTTACTGGTCCCTATGAAGAAAACCCTTATAATCCAATTCTCTCTCACACTCAAAGAAAAGGCCACCCCATTCAATGCACAGGACATGCAGACTTGCTCAGAATAGAAAACGACCGGTGGATTGCTGTTTTTCTTGCCATCCGTATGCCGGGAAAAGCACTTCTACACAACCTGGGAAGAGAATCCTTTATTGCAGAGGTTTCATGGAAAGAGGACTGGCCTGTCATTGGTGATCATGGGATGGTGGAATTGGGAGAGGTGAAAAAGAAGGATCTGTTCGTCGATTTTTCCCAAGACCTTGAAGACTATCCCCTCTTGAAGGTGCGCACATCGAAAAAGGATTGCTACCTACAGGATGCTGAGGAAGGAAATCTTACCTTACTAGGAGAACAAAGACTTTCAACAGAAGGAGGAAGCCCTACGCTTCTAGCAATTCGACAAGAAGAGTTCTGTTCCACCTTTGAGACTCATCTTGATACCGAAAATCTTTCTGCAAAAGCTGGAGTGGTAGCTTGGTATAATAGTGACTACCATGTGAAACTTCAGGTCTGCAAGCGTAATAACACGACATTCATCATCTCTTGCATTCAACAAGTCCACGGTTTCGAGGCTTGCTCAAAGCGTATTACAATCAAACGATCGAAGGCATCTTCTTTGTTTTTACAAATCATCAGCGACAGGGAACACTACCATTTCTTTTGTGATGGTAAGGAAATCGGTTCTGCATCCATCGCCTGTCTCTGCAGTGAAGCAACCATGTACATGACATTTACAGGAACACTCTTCGGCATCTATGCTGAAGGGGGTATGGCAACATTCAAAGAGGGGCTCACTCTCTTCTAGACCAGTTGTCGATATCAGGCAAAGAAGCCCCTTAACGTATAGGCTTCTTTGCCTTCTTTTTTAGTGGAACAGGAATCACCCTCTCCAATACCTCGATCAGTTGGTTCAACAGCTCCCTGTCTTCCACATCTACGATATAGTGTTCCTTCGCCCCACTATAGGGGAACCCT
>JAQVVB010000316.1 GCA_028699215.1 Sphaerochaeta sp.
GACGAATCCTAAAGGTCCTGGAATGGGACAACGGATTCATTCTGTGGTAAAAGCGCCTCTGCGAAGGCACCTTCCGATGGCCAAGGGACGAGGGAGAGGCTCGGCTTATTGTCAACTTCCTGAAATTTTCCCACTCAAACCTAATTGAGGGCAATTTCCCCCTATCTTAGACCTTCTTTCAGGAACCTCATCACAGCATCATAGAACTCACACCTTTTCCAGACCTTGTCATGAATTGGCTACACGATCTTACCATCCCAGAGAAGCTGTAGAAAATATTTCCAAGGCATGACTTCGATCCCATTCTCCAACTTCCTTGGTCGTTCTTCGCAGCATACAAGAATGTATCGATGGCATATCCCTTCCTCCATGAAAGCCTTGAGTCCTGGGTAATCCTTGGAGTCTGCCTTTTTGGTGGTTTTGGTCTCTACTGCTACTTTCTCTCCTAGTACAAAGTCAACCTCAAAGTAGCTTGTAGTTCTCCAATAGCTGAGGACTTCTTTGCTTTGAATGTAATCGAGGTAGGACCGTAGCTCCATGAACAGATAATGCTCGAAAAATGCTCCATATTCCGTCTGGTTTGAGGAGGGGACAGGGGCATTCTGCAACGCTCTGGCTACTCCAAGGTCAAAGAAATAGAACTTAGGCATCCCATAGGTCTTTCTCTTTTTGCCCTTGATGAATGAAGGGAGTTCATACCCGATCAAGGTGTCAACGAGGACCTGATACCAACCGGTGACAGCTTGTCTGGAAACACCCACATCGCTGGCGATATTGGAAAAGTTGAGCATCTGTGTGTTTGATAGGGCGGCTACCTCTAGGAATCGCGAGAATTGGGGAAGTTTCCTTGTCACTCCCTCTGCCTGTATCTCCTCGTTGAGGTACAAGGCTACATAGTCGTCAAGTTCCTCATCAGGATGTTCAGAGCAGAAGGCTGAGGGTAATAAGCCTGACTGGAAAATCCTTTCCAAAGTATAGTTGGTGTCTCGTATCTCTGGGAATACCAAGGGATGCATGGTGATATGACCAGCTCTTCCTCCCAAGAGATTGAAGCCACCTGAACGAAGTTTTCTTGCACTAGAACCAGTGAGCAGAAACCGGATGTTCCTCTCTTCGATGAGAAATTGCACTTCCTCCAGCAGCAGTGGTGCTTTCTGGATTTCATCGATCACCACGAGGCAATCATGCAAGTCGCGAGCTTCAATTTCTTCCTTGAGTATGCCTGGATCGGAGAGGACTCTCATCCGAAGTCTGCCGTCAAGCAAGTTCCAGCTAAGGCTCACCCTGTCTTGCAATTCATTGCGTATGTAGGTGGTCTTTCCTGTCATACGAGGGCCTAAAAGGAATTGCGACTTGGTATCGAGTTTTTCATTCAACCTCAGGGTACGTTTGATATATGCATCGCTTTTCATTGGTATTGCTACTCCTAATTAACAAATATCATGATATACGCTATTAATGTTTGCGTCAAATAGAAACTTCCCGTATCCACATCGGAGAAAAGGGGTTTGGTATCACAAGGGATTTCTTGGAATCATTCTTGATCAAGGTGGTATGATAATGCCTGAGCGATCTTTGGTTGAATGAGAAAGAATCGGCATGGGTACTGGTTTTCGGATTTCCCCATCTATAGAAATCATCATGTATCACGAACTATGTTGCACCCTCTAAAACAAATGCTCATCTGTAAGGAACTGATGCAACCCAATATGCTGCACTCCCTCTATGGTATCTTGGAAGTTTGGGTCCATCGTTACCACAAACTTTGGGTAGGAGTCACGGATTGCGAGCAGCGGTGCAAACTCTCTTTGCACTGTCTCCTCACTTTCAAGCTTGAATGCAACCTGTACATACAGTTTTCTCGGAGGTTGCTCTGCAATAAAATCAACCTCTTGGGTGCCCAGCTTTCCGATGTATGCTGTGTATCCTCGTCTGACCAACTCGTTGTAGACGATGTTCTCCAATATGCCAGAGATGTGCCTATCCTTATACCCAAAGACAGCATGCTGGAGACCGGTGTCCGCCAGATAGTATTTTTCTTGTGTTTTGAGCAGTTCTTTTCCCTGTATATCATAACGTTGGACTTTGGTGATCAAAAAAGAGCTTACCAATGCGTCAAGATAGGTATAGACCGTGTTCATATCGACAGATCTTGCTTGGCTCTTGAAATAATCTGCAATGCGTTTTGCAGAAATAGTGCTTCCCACTGAATCAGCGATGAAGTTCAAAATCCTGCGCAACAACTCGACATCCCGTATCTTGTACCGCTGGACAATATCACGCAGGACGATTGAATCGAAGATGTCGTTGATGATCATGTAGGTTGCCTTCTCATCGTACTCAGTGGTGAGATGGACGGCAGGAAAACCTCCTCGCCTGATATACAACCAAAGCAGATCTTGTTGTGTTTCCTGCTGGTTGGATCTGAATGTCACCATCTCGGTAAAGGACAATACCTGCATCTGGATATGAATATATCGACCAGTAAGCAAGGTGGAGAGCTCTGATGAGAGCAACTGTGAGTTTGAACCAGTAATATAGACATCAACCTGAAAGTCGAGGAACAGTGAGTTTACCGCTTCTTCCCAATCCTTAACGATTTGTATCTCGTCAAAAAACAAATACGCAGGGCTCTCCATGGTTTTTACAAGTTCTGACACGTATTCGTATAAAGCGATTGAAGAACGCAAGTGGTAGTACTTCATACTTTCAAAATTGATGGAGATGATTTGTTTTCTCTTTACACCTTCATCAACCATCATCTGTTGAATCAGCAGCATCATGGTTGATTTTCCACATCGGCGTATCCCGGAAATAATCTTAATAAAGGGTTTTCTGATAAACGGTTTGATTTTCTCATAGTAAAGTGGTCGATTGAACATGGTTGAGTACCCCTCATTTGAGATTATACCCTGTAAAACTACCTAAGTAAAGAAAGTTCTTATGGGTATACCCCTAAAAACTCTCGGTACTAGGAACAGCTTTCACATTTCTCCCCCAAAGCGGAGTCATAGGGCCTTCCCTGAGGGCATACCTGAGCAGAGCCTGCTGGAAGGACAAATTTCACTATTCCGCAATCCTGATATCGCCCATGTATTGTTTCTACGGGGACTCATGGAAAAAGCTGGTCGTGGTAGTGTGCTTATGGCGCAAAAATACCTCGAAAACGAATTGCCCTTGTGTTTAATCAAGGTCTTTCCCCCGTTTCACTTCCGAAGATATTGCAAAACTACTTCCGGAGTTGTTTCTGTCAGTGACACATTGTCACAAGAGCCCAGTCATATACAGGGGTAGATAGACTATGCCTTCTTCCTCCTTCACATCACTTGTATGCAGCACATAGGGGGTATGCAGTTGCTGTGCATACTTCGTCCTGAACTTTTTCAGCGAACTCAACGTGTAATGCTTGCCAGACTTCAGCTCAATTGGAGAAATGTTGTGCCTGTCGCTGATCTTGCT
>JAQVVB010000317.1 GCA_028699215.1 Sphaerochaeta sp.
GGCCAGATAGGGACTACCACATCGCAACTATCCAGCCAACTGTCTTCACAAATTACAGCCACAGTATATGCTTTTGTTTGCTTATGCTTCAACGGTCATTTATCAACACTGTGCAAATACGGATTTAAAATATTTAGATGAGTATGGCTCTGAACGAAACTGAAGAATAGTCGCCACTGAGGGCTTGAGGAGCTATACCGATGACAGCGTTGTTGGGTGCATATCGATATCCATGAATGAAGGTGATCGATACAGCTTCAAAAATGTTTACTTCCAGGCCAGTGGCAACACTGCTGTAGAAGAAGTTATGAAGCTCAGGGATATCCTCAGAAGATTCATCGACATTACCAAGTGCCATATTGCCGACTCCAAGCTGCACAAGTGGATTGAAGGTTGAATCCTTGAAGAGTTTCAATGTTGCAGAGACTCCAGTGATCAAGGCAAACGAAGAGGGGGTTTCGGTTATTCCCAGATCGAAGGTTGTTCCCGGGAAGTTTGACAAGACCTGGAATAGGGCAAAGGCCTCCACCGAAGCTCTTGATCCAACATTACTTCCCAATGAGAGTCCTACATAGGGAGCTTCATCCCCGTCGACCTCTGAAGATCCGTGTTCGAAGCCAAGATAGCTCTTGAAGTGCTGTTGCTCATATTCCCCATTCGAGCTGTGCGCAAAAAGAGAAACCATACTGATACTTATCAGGATCAGGCCTGCAAAAAGTGTCCGTGAATGTTTCATGGTGTATCCTTTTCTATAGTGAGATAGAGAGAAATATTTCTCATGGACAATGTTTGCAAATAGCATGCCAAAAATAAAAAACAGCAAAAATATGCACACAGAGCGCATTGTGTTTCTATTTGACACCACATTGATTGGTTTGCCGTGGGAATTATAACCAACTGTCAGAAACTAAGAAGGTAAAAAATACCAGATAAAAAAGGGTAGTTGATGCTTTATCAAACATCAGCCACCCTGTATTAAGAACAAATGAAAGAATCTATTTGTTCTTACGTTCTTCCATGCGCTTTTTCTGGGTCTTCTCAATCGCATTGACAATGTTTTCATACCCAGTACATCTGCAAAGATTTCCTGACACCTGCTTTCTGATCTCTTCTCTGCTGGTAGGAGTCTCGCTGGTGATGATCGGTATGGAAGACATGATGAATCCAGGTGTACAGAATCCACACTGCACAGCTCCTTCATCGATGAATGCCTGTTGAATATCGGAGATGGTTCCCTTTACGTCACTTAAGCCCTCGAGGGTGACAATGTCCTTTCCTTCTGCCCATATTGCAAGATAGATGCAGGAGTTGAAGGGCTTGCCGTCGATGAGAACGGTACAAGCACCGCACTCTCCGACATCACAACCATGTTTGACACTTTCAAGTCCTTCATTTCCGCGAAGCATATCGGAAAGGGAAGAACGAAGGTCTACTGAATATTCTCTTTTCTTACCATTTATGGTACAGGTTACAACTTTTCTAGCCATTGATTTTGCCTCCAGCTTGTTCAATAGATACGATGGTAGCGCGACGTGCAAGCTCTTCCACCAAATGGAGTCGGAACTCTTTTGATGCTCTCCAACTACTTCTTGGCATGACATCAGCGAGTGCTCCCTGGCTTACCAGGTCGAGAAGCTCTTCATCGAGAAGATGGCCCTCGGCATTTTTCTCAGCTTGCGCTGAACGAATGGGAGTGGGAGCAGCAACTCCAAAAGCAATACGAAGTCTGCTGATGTGTTTCTTGTCCTCAGTAAGCCTTACATTGACCGAACAACCCAAGGTTGCAATATCCATAGCCCTACGCATTGCATACTTGATGTAATGTCCATAGGTGTGCTCATAACTGGATTTCGGGATACGGATGCCGGTAAGTATTTCGCCTGGGCGCAAATCTACTTTTCCTGGTCCGAGATTAAACTCTGCATAGGGGAGGATGCGGACTCCTTCCAGACTCGAAAGTTCCAGAACAGCATCATAGGCTTTCAGCGTGGAAGCAGAGTCTGCACTGGTAACTCCGTTGCAGATGTTTCCACCAATCGTGCCGATGTTTCTGATTTGTGGTCCACCGATTTGGTCAACGGCTTCACCAAGCACAGGAATATGTTTCTTGATCAGCGGGTGCATCGTGATGTCGGTGAAACTGGTAAGGGGTCTGATCAAGATGGTTCCATCGTCTTCCATACAGATGCCACGCAGTTCATCGAGACGATAAATGCTTATCAAGTTGCTTCCGGCAAGCTTCTCTTCTCTCAGTTGAATGAGGATATCACTTCCACCTGCGAGAATCAAAGCCTCGGGATGTTCCTTTTTCAGTTGCAAGGCATGCTCAACTGAAGTTGCTTCATATAGGGTATTGAAATCGTACATGGTTGTTTTCCTTTATTTGATAAGTCCTGCTTCTGTAAATGCAAAAAACAGTTTTTCTGGATTGAGTGGGATTGAATTGACCGCTACTCCTGTAGCATTGAGCATTGCATTTCTCAGAGCCGGTGCTACGGGAATTACAGGAGGTTCTCCAAGGGACTTATTGCCGAAAGGTCCGGTTGGATCTTCACTTTCAACAAAATCAGTATGGAGTTCTGGAGTATCAAGCGCTGTCATCAGCTTATAGTCAAGCAGGTTGTCATTCAGCATGCGTCCGGTTTTCTGATCGAATTTCAAGAGCTCGGTGAGGCCATAACCCAGTCCCATGCTCATTCCTCCATGAACCTGTGCCTCTGCTGTCTGATGGTTGATGATTCTTCCAGAATCATGCACGTTGATGATATCCAGCACCTTTACCTGACAGAAGGGGATGTCCACTTCAATTTCAACGAAGCAAACGCCAAATGCATAGGTGTTGTCAGTGCAGTGATGTGTCTCTTCTGCGGCAATGTGGTGGGAATTCGTCAGACTGTAACAAGATTCCAAAGCAACTTCGGCAACAGAGATCAACGGTTCATTTTGATTCTTATGGACGATGAAATTGTCTTTGATATCAAGGTCATAGGCTTCCTTCTTCAGCATGAAGGACGCGAATTCAAGCAGTTTTGCCTTGAAAGCTTCACCGGTTTTTTTCACAGCCATTCCAGAAACATAGGTCTGTCTGGAAGCATAGGCTCCAGTGTCATACGGTGTGATGTCTGTATCCTGTTTGCTGATGATATGAATCTTATCAACGGTAAACCCTACGGTTTCTGCTGCCATCATGGAAAAAACGGTGTCTGCTCCCTGACCGATCTCCGTTGCTCCCATCTGTAGTTGTAACGATCCATCCTGGTTGAGGAGCATGCGACACGCAGAGGTTTCAAGACTGATGGGATACACACCGGTCTTATAACAGAAGATGGCCATACCCACGCCTTTTCGGACAGGACCTGTCTGTTTGGCGTATTCTTTGCGTTTGCTGCTGTAGTTGAGGTACTTCTCTCCCTTGTCGATACATTCACTGAGG
>JAQVVB010000318.1 GCA_028699215.1 Sphaerochaeta sp.
CATTTGTGTAGCGAGGGTGTAGAGTTCTTTTGCGACATGTCCACCACCGCAAAGAACCAGATGTACTTTTTCACCCAAGACTTCACTGAGAAGGTTTTGATCCTCCCAATCTTGCGGATACTGCGCAAACATCTGCATCAACTTGCCTTGGAAGAAGAGCGCCTCATCTCCGACTCCTTTTCCTTGCAATACGGTCTTTCTTATCAAGTTTCCCTTTTTCAAGGTTTCCAACAATTGTGCATAATATGTGTTCGTCATGACAATTCTCCTAATTGGTGCAATGCCTCTTTACAGGCATCTATGGTAGTATCGATTTCATCGTTTGTGTTTGCATAGCCCATGCTGAAACGGACAGTGCCACGAGGAAACGTCTGTAAGGTCTTGTGGGCAAGCGGGGCGCAGTGCAATCCTACCCGAGTTTCTATACCTGCAAGTGTCTGTAACTGAAACGCAACCTGTGCGTTGTCATAGGAAGTGAAATCAACACTGATCACCGGTGTTCTTCCTTCTGCTGAGGCAAGGCCGATCACCTTGATGCGGTTGTCTGAGAGAAAATACTCCAACAAGTGTTCCGTCAGTCTCTTTTCATGTGCTTGTATCTCATCTGCATGCGCAAGATGATACTGCAAGCCTGAAGATAACCCGATGATACCGGGAAGGTTCTGCGTTCCCGCCTCAAGATGGTCAGGCATGAATGATGGCATGGCAAATTCATGACTGATGCTTCCTGTTCCCCCAGCAACAAGCGGTCGAATGGTATGGGAAAGAGCATCATTCAGGATGAGTCCTCCGATTCCCTGAGGTCCCAGTAACCCTTTGTGGCCGGTGAAAGCAATTGCATCCAAGCCCATTGTATCCATGGATAAGCTTTCATACGGTGAGCCTTGTGCTGAATCCACCAGACAAAGCAGGCCCTTGGACTTACATATTTGTGCTACTTCAGCAATTGGCAGAATGGTTCCACACACATTGGAAGCTTGGGTGAGGAGAATTGCTTTTGTATTGTGCTGTATCAAGCTTTCTATCGCAGATAGTTGCAATCGCCCTTGGATGTCGCACGGGATGACTGAGTACGGTATGTGGTGTTGGAACAGTGGCCTCATTACCGCATTGTGTTCCATTCCGCTTACCAGGATATGGTCGTCTTTAGTGAACAGCCCGACAATAAGGGTATTCAAAGCCTGAGTGACATTCATGGTGAATGCAACGTTCCTGGGTTTTGAGCAAGTGAAAAGCTCAGCCAGTTGTGCTCTGCAAACTTCTACTTTTGCCGCTGCCTCATAGGCACGTTCATATCCACCACGTGCAATATTACACCCACACTCATTGATGAAAGACGAAACTTCTTGTGCCACCAACGGGGCTTTTGGCCAAGACGTGGACGCATTGTCCAAATATATTCCTTGCATAGGAGGAGAATAGCATGAGAAATTAAAAAAATCCATTGCATTAATAAAAAAATAATGGTTAAATTGTTGCAGAATGTTTCTCTTTTTAGGAAGGTGGAGTAAATGATAGTGACAAAAGAAAAACGAAATTTGATTCTTGCAGGTTCTGCAACGGGTCTCATTGCTGTGCTTCTTGTTTTTTTTGGTAATCCAAAGAACATGGGTTTCTGTATAGCATGTTTCATTCGGGATACAGCTGGGGCGCTTTCATTGCATAGTGCGTCCGTTGTACAATATGCACGGCCAGAAATCATCGGACTGCTATTAGGATCGATGATGATCAGCATCATTAAGAAAGAGTTCAAACCTCGAGGGGGATCTTCTCCTCTTCTAAGATTTGTCTTCTCCTTTTTTGTAATGATCGGGGCACTTGTCTTTCTAGGTTGTCCTTTCCGTCTCATCTTGAGACTTGCAGGTGGAGATCTCAATGCGCTGGTTGCGTTGTTTGGTTTTATTTCCGGCATCATTGGTGGTTCGATCTTATTGAGCAAGGGTTTCAGCCTTGGGCGTAGTTATAAGCAATCCAAAGCAGAAGGCTCGATGATGGGAGTTGTGGCTTTGGCCCTTCTTGCGATACTGATTTTCATACCTTCTTTGTTGAAATTCAGCGAAAAAGGACCAGGGAGTCTGCATGCTCCAGTTGCATTGGCTCTAGCAGGTGGTCTTATCGTGGGAATACTGGCTCAACGCACCCGTTTCTGTATGGCAGGTGGTATTCGTGACGTGTTTCTCTTCAAGGATTCCACTCTTTTGCTTGGATCGGTCATGGTCTTTGTTGTTGCTTTGATTTTGAATCTTTTTACAGGAAACTTTGTCTTGGGATTTGCCGGGCAACCTGTAGCTCATACCGATTGGCTTTGGAACTTCTTGGGGATGGGATTGGTTGGGTATGGTTCAGTCCTATTGGGTGGTTGTCCCTTACGGCAGACCATTCTTGCAGGCGAGGGAAGCAGTGACAGCGCAATGAGTGTGCTGGGCATGCTTGTAGGGGCTGCTTTTGCTCATAATTTTGGGTTGGCTTCTTCTACTTCCGGGGCGACGTTGTATGGCAAGATCGCTGTGATCATTGGTTTTGTGATTATCTCGGCGATTGTCTTTGTTCAATTGAAAAATAAGAAATAAAAAAATTGGAGGATTCTATGGAAATAGATGCAAGAGGACTTTCGTGTCCACAGCCGGTGATAGAGACGAAAAAGGTACTCGATACCAAGGTTGCTTCCCTTCGTGTCTTGGTAGACAATATTGCAGCAAAAGAAAATGTCAGCCGCTATGCGAAATCAGCGGGATATGCTGTAGATGTTGCAGAGCAGGATGATGGTTGGTTGCTTACGCTCGAAAAAGCATGAACACCTATATAGCTACATTTTTTTCTCACTACGGAGCAATACAGTTCAGATCCCATGCCAAAAGCGTGGGGTTTTCCTGTACCTTGATGCCCGTTCCCCGATCTCTTTCCTCTTCCTGTGGAACCTGCGCCAAGTACGAATATGCTACTTGGGATACAGGTTTTATGGATGAGGCTTTGGAAGGGATTTATCTCCTTGATTCTCAAAATTCGTTTGAACTGATGTTTCAGACAAAGGATATATAATGGTTAAGCTTACTTCGTTGGTTAAAACCTCGGGATGTGCTGCAAAGCTCTCTCCAAAGGACCTTCATTTTGTGCTGGATGCGCTTCCTTCTGTATCTTGTGATGCGTTGGTGGGGGGCTTTGAACATAGTGACGATGCTTTGGTGTATCGTATGGAAGATGGTACGCTGCTTATCCAGACCGTCGATTTTTTTCCTCCCATGGTGGATGATCCCTATACTTTTGGGCAGATCGCCGCAGCTAATGCAATCAGTGACATCTATGCAATGGGGTCTGAACCCAAGATTGCCATGAACCTCATGTGTTTCCCTGCATGTCTGGAGTTGGATGTGATGCAGCAGATTCTCCTCGGGGGACAAAGTAAGGTTGCTGAAGCAGGGGCTGTTGTCGCAGG
>JAQVVB010000319.1 GCA_028699215.1 Sphaerochaeta sp.
GCAGTTCCAGGAAGGTAAGGGAGTTCCTTCCCTCATCGCCATCAGCCAGGACCCCAGTGGAGATTCCAAGGAAATTGCCTTGGCTTATGCAAAGGGACTTGGAGCTGGCAGAGCCGGAATTTTTGAAACTTCTTTCAAGGAAGAGACTGAAACCGACTTGTTCGGCGAACAGGCAGTACTTTGCGGAGGCGTCACCGCCCTCATCAAAGCTGGATTCGACACGCTTGTTGAAGCTGGCTATCAGCCTGAAATGGCATACTTCGAATGCTGCCATGAGATGAAGCTCATTGTCGACCTCATCAACCAGGGTGGACTCTCTTACATGCGTTATTCCATCAGCGACACTGCAGAGTATGGTGATTACATCACCGGACCGAAAATCATCACCGACGATACGAAGAAGGCAATGAAAGGTGTGCTCACAGATATCCAGGAAGGAACGTTTGCCCGTAACTGGCTCTTGGAAAATCAGGTGAATAGACCTTATTTCAATGCAAAAAAGCGTATCGAAGCAGAAAGCCTGCTCGAAAAGACAGGGCAGAAGCTCCGCTCTTTGATGAGTTGGTTGAAGAAATAACACTATTTTAAATCAGGGAAGGACACTATGGATACTAAAAGAATCTTCATCTTTGATACTACATTGAGAGACGGCGAACAGGCCCCCGGCTATAGCATGAACCTTGACGAAAAAATTCGCATGGCATTGCAGTTGGAAGCTCTAGGTGTGGATATTCTTGAAGCGGGGTTCGCCATAGCGTCCCCTGGTGACCTTGCAAGTGTGCAGGCCATCAGTCGTGCCGTAAACGATGTGACGGTAGCCTCTCTTGCAAGGGCATTGCAAAAAGACATCGATGCAGCTTGGCTTTCTGTCAAAGATGCAAGACATCCCAGGATACATACCTTTTTGGCGACCAGTGACCTTCATCTCCAGTACAAGCTGAAGATGTCCAGGGAACAGGCCTTTGAGAAAGCCAGGACCATGGTGTCGTATGCAAGAAACCTCTGCCCGGATGTCGAATTCTCTTGTGAAGATGCAACCCGATCAGACCTTGACTATCTGTGCAAGGTGGTTGAGGCCGCAATCGATGCGGGAGCGAATGTAGTCAATCTTCCCGACACCGTAGGCTATGCGACTCCCGATGACATGCATAAGATGGTTGGATCTGTCATGAATCGTGTACCCAACGTCGATAAGGCAATCATTGCAGTGCACTGTCACAATGACCTTGGTCTGGCTGTCGCCAACAGCCTTGCCGGCATACAGGCCGGAGCACGACAAGCCGAGTGTACCGTATGCGGCATCGGCGAGCGGGCTGGAAATGCATCTCTTGAAGAGATTGCCATGGCCATCCGTACCAGAGGGGATGAATTCCCCTATACCTCGAATCTGAAGACCGAAGAAATCTATCGTTCCGCACGTTTGCTCTCCTCCATCACAGGAGTCAAGATCAATCCTTCCAAGGCCATTGTCGGATCAAATGCGTTTGCTCATGAAAGTGGCATCCACCAGCATGGCATGATGGCAAACAGCCTCACCTATGAAATCATGACACCTGAGAGCGTTGGGGTGATGACCACCTCCTTGGTATTGGGCAAGCATAGTGGACAACATGCTTTTGAAAAGCGCTTGATTGATCTTGGGTATGCATTGAGCAAGGAAGAGGTCGATCGCCTCTTTGGTGAATTCAAGAACCTTGCCGACAGAAAGAAAACCGTAATGGACAAAGACCTCATCGCTCTGGTGGAAAACACCAACAAGCCTTCTGCAATCACCTGGGAACTCGATTCATTTGTCGTCAACAGCGGCAATATGATGACCAGTACAGCCTGTGTCACGCTGAAGAAGGGAGATAAGAAGTACCAAGAAGTCGCTTGTGGTACTGGACCTGTCTATGCTTCCCTTCGTGCAGTGGAGAAAATCATACGCCATCCATTCGGTCTTGAAGACTACAGTTTGCAGGCGGTTACCGAACATCGTGATGCTTTGGGTGAGGTTCTGGTCAAGATCAGTGACGGCAACGGTTTTTATCGGGGCAGGGGCGTAAGCACCGATGTCATCGAAGCCTCAATCCTCTCCTGTTTGGCTGCAGTGAACCGCATGCTTGATGAATCCGTACCTCCAGCCGGTGGTGGGGTGAAAGCCACTGAGATGGTGAATTTTGACAACGACATGCTCAGTGACCACAGCGATAAGCGTAAGGAGCAGTTTGATGAATAAGATTGCGCTTTTTGATTCAACACTCAGAGATGGCAGTCAGGCTGAAGGCATCAGTTTTTCTGTTGAGGATAAAATCAAGATAGTACACGCCCTGGACGAGCTTGGAGTGGCCTACATTGAAGCGGGTAATCCGGGTTCAAACCCCAAGGACCTTGAGTTCTTCAACAGAACACGGGATCTGAAACTCAAGCACGCCACCTTGGTGAGTTTCGGTTCCACCAGAAGAAGAAATACAAAAGCTTGTGATGATGCAAATCTCCAATCGCTGGTTGAAAGCAGGACGAAGGTGGTCTCCATCTTCGGAAAGAGCTGGGATTTTCATGTACGAGACATCATCAAGACCACCTTGGAAGAGAACCTGCTGATGATTGAAGACAGCATTCGTTTCATCGTGGACTCAGGATCCGAGGTGTTTTTCGATGCTGAACATTTTTATGATGGATACCTCGCCAACAAGGAGTATGCCTTGGCAACGCTCAAGGCAGCCGTATCTGGAGGTGCTTCCACATTGGTCCTCTGTGAAACAAGGGGAGGGGTGCTTCCCTCGGTGGTGGGAAAGATCACCCAAGAGGTGATAGAGCAGTTTCCTTCCCTTCCCATCGGTATCCATGCTCATGATGACATCGGTTGTGGGGTGTCTTCTTCCATTGCCTGTGTCGAGGTGGGGGCTGTTCAAGTTCAGGGCACCTTGCTTGGTTTTGGCGAGCGATGTGGAAATGCCTGTCTTGCAAGTGTAGCCGGCATCTTGGGAACCAAGATGGGCTATGATTGCCTTTCCTCTCAGAGTCTTGAACAACTGACGGGAGCGTGCAGGACGGTATCGGAAATCTGCAATGTACGCATCCCTCATGGTATGCCCTTCATCGGTCGCAGCGCGTTTGCCCATAAGGGAGGGATGCACATTGACGGGGTACAGAAGAATCCCTCTTCCTTTGAACACATCGACCCAAGTTCAGTAGGCAACGAGCGAAGAATGTTGATGAGTGAAGTGGCAGGTAAGGCTTTGATGATCAAACGAATAGCCAAGGTTGTTCCTGATTTGGCAAAAGACGATCCTGTGACCGTGTTGCTTATGGATGAGCTGAAGAAAATGGAAGCTGCGGGGTATCAGTTTGAAGGAGCCGAGAGTTCCTTTGATCTGGTCATCAGAAGACATCTGAAGATGTACAGGCCTTTCTTCACCTTGGTGCACTACCAGACAATCGGCAGC
>JAQVVB010000320.1 GCA_028699215.1 Sphaerochaeta sp.
CTTTCTCTGAATGAGAATGCCGGCCAGAATCATCGCCCCGTATTCACTTCCTGCTCCGATGGCATCCATCAAACTAATTGCATTGATGGAGAGTTCCTCAACAAGATAGAGAGAGAAAAAACTTGTCACCGATGACATGCTGATCCTATTGAAGGCAATGATGACCAAGCCGACAATGAACGCACGATCATACCACTTGCCTTCCGGTTCGGAAACAAGCAGGCAAGAACGCTTGGCTCGCGTAGGTTCAGCCTTCCAGAAAGTCACCGGAACGAAAAACATGAAACAAGCAAATAGAGCATAGATTCCAATGCTGACATTGCTCTCCAGATTCGGTTTGTTTGCAATGGCAAAAGCCAAGGAGAAAAACACGAACCCAACGGTTCCGAAGGAACGGAGAAAGGTATACTTCTGGGCATCCCCATTGAAGAGATTGTTTACATAACTATCAAGAATCGGAAGCAGAGAACGCATGAAAAAGGCCACTACTACCAATCCAAGCACCGTGAATAGATGGATACGGGAGAACATGAGCATCACTACCCCAAGGCTGGTAAAGGCAGTCCCAAAAAGCAAGGCACCCCGCATGTTCCCGCGCTTGTCAATCTTTCTCGATAGGACAAGCGGACCCACGATTCCAGCCACCTCAAATATCGACAACAAAACACCTACCATCTCGTAGGAGTATCCAAGGTTTCTGAGCATCACCTGCAGGAAAGGGTTGATCACTGCATAGATGGCATAGACAAAGAAAAATGAGATATAGAGGCTGGCCATAGCAAGCATTGTAGGCATTTGTCACCATGACAACAAGTACATTTTCCTCAGATTGTCAAGAAGGGACGAGCTTTTTCCAAAACTGATGAGGGCAATCGGAGGTCTTCAAGACAGGAGATTGGAGCCTCCCTCCTCCCTTTCACTATCCTGTTCACGTATACAGGCCCAAGACCGGGAACACGAAGCAAAGCCTCGCGGGAGGCACGCTTGACAGACAGTGGATAGAATTGGGGATTTGCTTGCGCCCAGACCAATTTTGGATCAGCATCCAGGGAGAGGTTTCCATCCTTTGCAAACAGAAAGTCATCGAAGCCGAATCCATACTTGCGAAGCAGGAAATCAGCTTGATACAGCCTGTGTTCGCGCGTCAGGATATTGGTATTGGAAGTGGGAATGACCTCATCGGGGAACAGGGAAAGCTGCTCGGAAAGAGTGATTTCCTCTCCTGGAATGGCTGGATCCCCCAGTCCCCTCTGATAGGCACTGAAGTACAGTCTTCCAAGATGCAGTTCAGAATACATACGACTCGAATAGAGGAGAATCTCACGGTCAAGTTCATCACTTGCACCAACAATGAACTGACTGGAAGTGTGGACTCGTTCATAGCGGGAGCCCTTTGCTGTCTGTTGGGCGATATAGTTCAATGGCTTGAGTATGTCATGTTCGTAATCCTTGGAATCTGAAAGCTTGGAAAAATGATCAAGTCCGGGAGTCTCAATATTCAATGAAATGGCCGAAGCATAGCGAAGCGCCTCATCAATACTCTCTTTGCTGCTTCCAGGAATGATCTTCAGATGAATGTAACCACGATAGTTGTATCCACGACGCAAAATCTTCGCAGTGTCTGTAAGCATTTCCATGGTTTTTTCCGGTGTACCCAATACTGCACTGGAAAGGAAAAGCCCGATAAGAGGACGTTTGCTTTGGAATTCATAGAAAAACGAGGCCATCTCCTTCGGAGCGAGTGCTGTTGGTCGGAAATCCTGATTGTTGCGAAGTGGGCAATACTTGCAGTCGTTTGTACAACGATTTCCCAAAAGGGTCTTGAGCATGATACCCGGACCCCCACTGGCAGTGGTGGTAGGATAGAGCCAACCAGAGGACGAGTTGCTGCGCTTTCGGTGCTCCTGAGGATTCTTGGTGCCACAGGCACAGCTGAGGTCATATTGTGCATCACGACTCAAGATATCCAGCTTGCTTTGTGTATCCATACCCTACCTCATTCACCCAAAAGGGTAACATCAGTAAAGTAGTTTTTCAAGCCATCAACCCCCTCTGTGGTACTCGCTGATCAAGAGTCCTGCAAGGATGAGCCCCGTACCTACGGCATCAGTTCTGCTCATGCGTTCCCCCAAGAAGAGAAAAGCAACCGCAATGGTGATGATGGGACTGAGATACAGATAGAAACTGCTCTTGATCGGACCGATGGTTCTCAAACCAAAGTTCCAGGAGAGAAAGCAAACAGCCGAAGCAACAAGGCCAAGAAAGAGAAAATGGGGAAGATAGGGGGCGCTGGCGGCTAGATTGACATCGAGCCCCTCTCCTTGGACAAGGAGTACAAGCAGATGCCCCAGCAAGCCATAGAAAAACATGCTTCTGGTAACCAGCAGATTCGAATATCCCTTTCTTCCAATGATACGCGTCAGAACCGTATAGAGCGCCCATACCATGATTGCCAGCAAGGCAAGCAGATCACCAAAGGGGTTGAATGCCAGCTGTGCAGAGCTTTCATAGGTGAGCAGGACGATGCCGCCCATGGAGAGGACGAGACCGATAAAGTAGTTCTTCTTGAGCTTCTCCTCTTTCAGGATCAGACGAGAGGCGAGCAAAATAAAGAAGGGAGCGGCGGCTACAATGACACCGACGTTGCTTGCACTGCTGTAGATCAATGCAGTGTTTTCCAGGAAATAGTACAGAAAGATACCACAAAACCCAGCGAGCACCACAAACACGCGATCTCTTTTCTGTTGATAGACAAGCTTTTTGGGATTGATGAGCGAGAGCACAAGCAGGGCAAGTGCCGATCTGATCACCAAAATCTGGGGAGGCGTGAAGGAGGTGAGCAGCACCTTGGTAGAGACATAGGTGGTTGCCCAGACACACATGGTAAGCAGTACCGAGAGATGTCCGAGCAGGCGCCTTTTCACAGAGATGACTTGTATTTCCTGCATGATGGCCGGCAGTGTAGCGTGAATTCTTTTGTGATGCAAGAAGCCATGGTATAATGGGGTTGACAGAGGAGGCGCCTATGATGACCTATCGAAAGGAACTGTGGTTTCACCTCAACAAACGCCGCGGATTGATTAACATCACCGATGCGGTACAGCTAGCAGTGGATGAGTGCGGAATCAAGGAGGGTTTGGTACTTGTCAACGCAATGAATATCACCAGCAGCGTCTTCATCAACGCAGTTGAGAAAGGCTTGCACGAGGATTTCGAAATTTGGCTTGAGAAACTCGCTCCGGAGCTCCCGTATGAGCAGTACAAACACAATACCGAAAAGGAGCACAATGCGGATGGCCACCTCAAACGGTCCATTATGGGCCGTGAGGCGGTCATCGCAATCACTGGAGGAAAGCTGGATTTCGGAAGCTGGGAGCAAATCTTCTACTATGACTTTGACGGGATGCGCGACAAGCATGTCC
>JAQVVB010000321.1 GCA_028699215.1 Sphaerochaeta sp.
CATGGTTTGCCTTCATCTGGCAAATCATGTTGGTAGCTTGCAAGGCGGTCAGACGTATCTGTCCATTTTGCAAAAGAAACACCTCCCGTCCATCTTCTGGCAGGGAGGCGAGATGTTTTACTAATTCTTTGTCTTCAATCTTCTTTTTGATCATACAAAAGCAGATTAGACAATGACCTCACTTTTTGCAAGTGCTTGGAACTCTGTTCCGCCGATTACTTCATTTTCAAGCAACCTATTGGTGATGGTTAAAAGCGCTTTTTTATTCTTTTCCAGATTTTCCTTTACGATGGCATATCGTTCATTCACAATCCTTGCAGTTTCACTGTCGATGTATTCCTGAGCCTTTTCGGAGAATTCACGGGATCCACTCACTCCTGCGATACCGCTTTGGGTAGTGGGAAGGGTGATGTTGCGATAGCGCTCGCTCATTCCGAACTCGCAGATCATGCGACGAACCAGATCGCTTGCACGACTGATATCATTGCCTGCTCCCGTTGAAATTTCTTGGAAAACCACTTCTTCAGCAGCTCGACCGCCCAACAGGGTGTCGATATTGCCGAGGAGTTCACTCTGAGAGAGCAGAAACCTATCTTCGGTAGGATATTGCAACGTGTAGCCCAAAGCTCCCAATCCACGGGGAATGATGGAAATCTTGCTTACAGGTTCAGCTCCTTCGGTCATATATGCAGTCAGGGCGTGTCCTGTTTCGTGATAAGCCACCCGTTCACGTTCTTTTTTGTTGAGCAGTCGACTCTTTCTTTCAAGCCCGGCAACCGATTTCTCGATGGCCTCTTCAAAATCAGCTTGTGCAACTGCTTTTCTTTTCTGGCGAACCGCAAGCAAGGCTGCTTCATTGGCAATGTTGGCCAAATCAGCTCCTGCAAGCCCGGCTGCGCCCTGTGCGATTTTTTTCAAATCCACATCGTCAGCAAGCTTGATTTTTCTTGTATGGATCTTCAGGATGGCAAACCTTCCTTCAAGGTCCGGTTTGTCGATAAGCACCTGACGGTCGAAACGACCGGGACGGAGGAGTGCCGGGTCAAGAATTTCCGGTCGGTTGGTTGCCGCTAGGATGATCACTCCTGTTCTTGAATCAAAACCATCCATCTCGACCAGCAGTTGGTTCAGCGTCTGTTCACGCTCATCATTACCACCGATTCCAGCTGACACACGCTGTCTGCCGATGGCATCGATTTCACCGATGAAGATGATACAGGGAGAATTTTCTCTGGCTTGTCGGAAGAGGTCCCTGACTCTGGCAGCACCTACACCTACAAACATCTCGACGAAATCTGCTCCACGCATTTTATAGAAAGGAACGCCTGCTTCACCGGCAACTGCTTTTGCAAGCAGGGTCTTACCGGTTCCAGGAGGGCCTACCAGCAAGACTCCCTTGGGAATCTTGCCTCCGATTTCCGTGTATTTTTCTGGAGTCTTGAGGAAGTCCACGATTTCTTCAAGTTCATATTTGCTTTCATCAGCTCCGGCAACGTCTGCAAACCGAATGCCTGTATCACCTTCGGCTACAATCTTGGCTTTGTTCTGGTTGAAGGAGAGCACTCCTTGTCCCCCTTGGCCCATTTTAGAGAAGACGAATCTCCAAATCAGCATGACGAAAGCCAATGGAAGTATGTAGGAAAGAAGTGAGGAGAGTATGCTTGGCTTTACCGGGGCTGTTGCATAGTATTCGACTCCCTTTTCATCCAATAAGGGCACGAAGGCAGGGTCTTCTACGATATATGTGCTGAAAGCCTGCAACAAGGAGGTAGCAGTCGCCATTGCATTCGGGTCGGATCCCAGGTTCTGCAAATCGGTGATGGCTTCATCTTTGTAATAGGTATACCCAATGTATTTCTCCTCTTCGAATGCTACCCGCTTGATGGTTCCGTTTTCCACCAAGGATTTGAACTGGTTGTAGTCGATTGCGTATACATTGCTCTGTTTACCGATCATGAACGTATTCAATGCCATAAATGCCAGGAGTATGATGAAAAAGTACCAGAAAGAAAAGGTAAACTTTTTCTTGTTCTTGGGTTCGGATCCGCCGAGATGAACCCCTGGTTCTTGGTTGAATTTTTTCTTGAAGCTTTCCTTCCAATCCTTCTCGGGGTGCGAAAACTCCTGACCTTTATCTTCTTTTTCCATTATCGCTTTTTTCCTTATCTGAGAAATGAATTCTCTTTATTGTTCAAATATACTTCCGCAATTGCTAATCGGCAACAAGCTCGGTATAGTGTCCTTATGGATAGAAAAAGCGTAGTCGTGGTGACAGGTGGTGCCAAAAGGGTAGGAAGAGACATCGCAACCTATCTTGCTTCAAAGGGTTATCAAATCGTTCTCCACTGCAATACTTCTCGCAATGAGGCTGAACAGTTGAAACAGGATTTGGAAAAAAACGGAGCCGAGGTTGCTGTGGTTCAAGGTGATTTGACTGATCTTTCACAGTTGGAAACCCTTTTTTTACGGTTTATTGAACCCTTTGGCTGCGTTGACGCCCTTGTCAACAACGCCTCCCAGTTCATTCCCTGTACCATTGAGATGCTTACCTTGGAGGCGTATCGGTCTGATATGGCTCTTCATGCAGATGCTCCTTTCTTTCTTGCCAAATATCTGTATGAACACCTCAAGAAGCGAAAAGCGCGTGGAGCGGTGGTGAATCTTACCGATACCAAACTCTCTTCTCCTACGCCTTCCAGACCTTCTTATTATTGTTCGAAGGGGAATTTACAGGAACAGACAAGAATCCTGGCCGCTTCGCTTGCCCCGTATGTGCGGGTCAATGCCATCGCCCCCGGAGTGGTTCTTTCCAGTGGTGATGACGCATATTTTGCAAAGATGGAGCAATTGCTTCCCCTGAGAAGGTGTGGTACTCCTCGTGATGTAAGTGAGGCGGTTCTGTATCTTCTCTGTGCTGAATTTGTTACAGGAGTAACGCTTGAAGTCGATGGCGGTCAACATCTTTTGTAGTTTGTGTGTTTTCATTCACAAAGTGTTGTCATGATCACCACACCAATACGATATTATGCATACCTTTTATGGTTTAGGAGATTTTCTGGAATGTCAAAGAATTTAACGAGACATCTTGTCTCGATGCTTTTCATTGCCCTTGTTTCCTCCCCACTTTTTTCAACTACATTGGAAACCATTCTCCAACAAGCTTCTGTTTCAAGCCCTCAGATGCAAAGCTTTGCGTTGAACAAGAAGAACACGGAACTTGCAGTAAGCATCAGTGATACTGACGATGAGTTGGGCATCGAGGTTACCAGTGGAAATGTTACTGCGATGTATGACGATGCAAAAAATGCCTATATATTCAACACCAGTGGGATCGAGGCGACCTTTACGCTTCCTGATGACGGCGATACCACGATCACTGTTGGAACAGGTGCTGTTGCCTATACCCCCAATGGCGATATGT
>JAQVVB010000322.1 GCA_028699215.1 Sphaerochaeta sp.
TGTGCTCTTCCGATCTTCTGGCGGAAAAGTTACCGTTTATGCCGCTTCAACCGTCGATGAAACCGTGGTTGGATCTCTCGAAATCACCGTTTATATTCCCGATCCGGAGTCTATCAGTGTTGTTGCTGATTATGATGTTACCTTTTGTTTGAGAAACCCTATGTAGCTCTTACGCTTGGTTGGATGGAAATGCAGGGCATCAACTATGAAATTTCTCCTAACTTCCAACATGCAAAGATCAAAGGCAACCAACACTACCACCCGATCACGACATTGGTGACCGGCGATTTCAGTTCAGCCTCCTTCTTCTTTTGCATGGCCGCTATCAGCAAAAGCACCATAACCGTTGACGGCCTTGATTTCAATGACGTACAAGGCGACAAAAAAATCCTCGACATTCTCCAAGAGATGGGTTGTACCATAGAGTGGAACGGGAACAGTGTTTCGGTGACAGGAAATGATAGTTTACATGGAGGAAGCTTTGACCTCAATGAGATCCCTGACACGCTTCCCGCCCTTGCTGTCACTGCTTGTTTTGCTTCAGATGATGTCCATTTGACCAATGTTCCTCAGGCAAGAATCAAGGAAACAGACAGAATTGCAGTAATGAACAAAGAGTTGACCGCTTTGGGAGCCTCCATCGAAGAAAGTCCAGACGGGATGACCATCAAAGCTGGACATCCCCTACATGGAGGCATCGTACACGGCCATGATGATCATCGAGTAATTATGGCACTTTCCATGATAAGTTGCGCTATCAGTGATACAATGACCATACAAGGAATTGATGCGGCTGGGGTTACCTTTCCTTCGTTCTGCCCCCTTTTCGATTCCATCACAGGAGAGAATCAATGAAATATTATGATCTGAGAAGTGATACGATCACAAAACCTACAGAAGCCATGAGAAAAGCAATGTATGCAGCAGAGGTAGGTGATGATGTGTACCGTGAAGATCCCACCACCTCACGTCTTGAAGAACTCGGAGCTCAGTTGTCAGGCAAAGAGAAATCGATTTTCGTATCCTCTGGATCCATGGGAAATCTGATCAGTCTCTATATAAACGGAGGAAGAGCCAATGAAGTGCTCTGCTCTGCAAACGCACACATCATTCACCATGAAATTGGTTCAGTTGCCGCAATTGCTGGAGTGCTTCCTATCGGAATCGATGTTCCCCGTGGTGTACTCAGTGCTGCCGACTTGCAGGGAAAGGTAAAGAGCGGAGCCTACGACATGGCAACGACCACCCTCATTGAAGTCGAAAATACCATTGGAGGATACTGCTACCCTCTTGAAAATCTAGAGGGAATCAAAGATTTTGCAGACACCCACCACCTCAAGGTACATATGGACGGGGCGAGAATCTTCAATGCTCAAACAGCAACAGGCATCAGTGTGAAAACCTATGCAAAGTATGCCGACACCCTTACATTCTGTCTCTCAAAAGGACTTGGATGCCCAATTGGAAGTCTGCTTTGCGGAGATGAAGCATTCATCAATCGTGCACTCACCATCCGCAAAATGCTTGGAGGCGGCATGCGCCAAACCGGCATACTCGCTGCAGCTGGTCTGTATGCCCTACAGAACCATGTTGAACGGCTCAGTGAAGACCATCGACATGCAAAAGAAATTGCACGTGCACTCAGTGAAGCCGGTTGGGCTGAGGTCGATGAAGAAGGCGTACAGACAAACATCATTTTCTTCACGGTCAAGAACATCAATGCATCTGAAATCGTCAGGCAATTAGCAGCAATAGGAGTGTTGGCAAATACTGAAGGAGAGACCGTTCGCTTGGTGACCAATCTCGATCTCAACGAACAAGACACCCAAGAACTTTGCACCTTGCTGAAAAAGTTCAAACCAAGGATGCACGCATGAAAACAACACTTTTTTGTTTTTCGGGAACGGGAAACAGCTACTATGTGGCACAGACCCTTGCCACTCAGCTTGGAGATGCCACTGTTCGGATGATTCCATCCCTGTTCACGGGAGAAGAGATTGAAATGACTGAACAGGTAGGGTTCGTCTTCCCCACCTACAAAGGATTTCCTCCTACTCTCGTAAAAAAGTTCATCCTTAAGGTCTTTGCAAAACAAGACCTCTCCCCCATCAAGTACCTCTTCCTCATCAATACCCGATACAAGTTCCCCGGCTATTGCATGGTTGCCATGCATGCCATGTTGAGGGAAGCCGGCTGTCTCTACAGCTATGCCAACCATGTAGTGATGCCTGACGGCTATGTCCCTCTTCTCCCTGTTCCCAGCGAAAAGACCATGGATACCCTCTATGCAAAAGCAGATGAAAAACTGAGAACCATCGCTGAAGACATCAGAACAGAACAGTTTCGTCTCATCCCTAAAGTTCCCTTTACACGCATTGCAATCACACACATCATGCCGGTGGTCCATCTTGCCAGTAAAGATTTCGCACAGCAATTCTCTGTCTTGGACAGTTGCATCTCTTGCACTCTCTGCTACCGAATGTGTCCATCCAACAACATCACCATGCAGGAAGGGAAACCTGTATTCAGCAACAACTGCACAGGATGTCTTGGCTGTTACCATCGTTGCCCTGTGCAAGCCATCACCTTACAGAAAAAAGTTCATGAAGGACGCTATCTCAATAAACGATCAGGATATAGTACGGAGTACTGGAAATAATGCAGAACAATTTCGACAAGAAGACCGACCGAAGGGGCACCCTTTCGGTCAAATGGAACAGAAAGGCAATCAAAAGTATTGCAGCAGATGAAGAAGCTGAACCCTTCTGGGTAGCTGACATGGATTTCACCGTCGCCCACCAAATAGCTGAAGAAGCAGTAAAGACTGCCGAAGCAGGCATCTATGGGTACCCCCATGTGGAAGACAAACAGGAGGTATTCTGCTCTTGGGCAAAAAAACGCCACCACTGGGAAGTCGATCCCAAACAAGTCATCATCTCGCCGGGAATGCTGACAAGCATCTCCTTGCTTACAGAAATTCTGACGTCAGAAGGCGATGGTGTAATCGTGCCATTTCCAGCCTATCAACCGTTTATGAGAATCGTACGCAACCACAACAGAAACCTCCTCACTTGGCCACTGCTCTATGATGAACATACACAACAGTTCTCCTTGGACTGGGATGCTTTTGAAGTACTTTGCGAACAAGCAAAACTCCTTATTTTCTGCTCACCCCACAACCCATCCGGTATTGCCTTCTCTGAAGAAGAGCTTACCAGACTTAGTGTGACAGCGAAAAACCATGGAGTTGCAATCGTCTGTGACGAAATCCATGCAGATCTCAGCTTTGGAAAACACCATCCGCTCTTGCCGTTGGCCAGTGCTGTTGGTTGCACAGCAGTAACCTGCATGGCCCCCTCCAAAACCTTCAATATTGCAGGAGAACACTATTCCGTGACTGTATTTGAG
>JAQVVB010000323.1 GCA_028699215.1 Sphaerochaeta sp.
TGGCGATGTTCCATACCGTCTTCAACGTGGTCAACACGTTGATTTTCTTCCCCTTTGTACGATCCTACTCAAGATTCATCAAACGCTTGGTTCCTGCAAAAGCAGAATATGACGAAGGCACCTACCACTTCGCCTACATCGGTGGAACGTTCATCGACAGTCCTGAACTCTATATGCTGACCATTCGTGATGAAATCCAAAAAATGGCAAACCTTGCATGCAACATGCTCAATCGCTATAGAGGCATCTTCAATAATCCAGAAACCAACATCGAAGCCGAAGTTGCTGCCATGAAACGAGACGAAGAGTATGCAGACCAGATGCAAGAGCAGCTTTCCAACTTCTGCGTCCATTTGCTCCAAGACTCCCAGACTCCTACCAACGCCTCATCATTGAACTGCCTTATAAGGGTATTGGATGAACTGGAGTCAGTTACCGACAGTTGTTATAATCTGGTCATGCTCAGCCAAAGACGCTATCAGCAAGGCTGGAAGTTCGACAACACTACAGACGATGAACTCAGGCGCTACCAGCAGTTGGTTCAGGATTTCCTTGACTACATCCGGGACCGCATGGATAGGACGCTTACTAAAGCAGAGATGCAGAGAGCAAATGAGTTTGAAGAACAGATCAACACCTGGAGAAACCATCTCAGTCAACTTGTTCAGGATAGACTTACCGAGGGTAAGGCAGATGTACGTACTGAACTGCTGATCTTGGAAAAAATCCGACATCTTGAACATATCGGCGATTACTGCACAAACATTGCCGAGGCGTATCACCAAGCCGTAAAACACACCCCGATGCTCCAAAAGCGTTCGGGAAAGAGCAACGAACTATAAAAAAATGGGCCGCTTGGCCCAATTTTTTTCACCCTGAAAACTCAGTATAGGACGACTTGCACATCCTCAAGATCACAAAGATCCTTGTATACCTCGCTATACGCCTCGAGCACCTCGTCACACCCCTCGCACATCAGTCTGACAAACAGCAGGTCATCGTCCAAACCAAGGTTTCCCGTAGTCCCAATGCTGCTTCTCTCTTTGATGGTCTGGATAGGATCAAGGGCCTGGACCGAATCAAGATGCAACCCAATGTCCTTATATGTATCACGGAAATTTTCACCGGCCTTGACCTTGGAAAGCACTACATCGGTAGCATAGAGTTCAGGGACACAAGCAGATGTCAAGCGATCCTCATGAACCTCAAGCCCTTGCAGCATGCGACTCATGATCTGCACCAATTGATAGGTGGCCTTCGTTCCAGTTATCAATGGTTCTTTTGTATCCTGAAAGTCGCGGTTATACCCTGAAGGAAGACTTCGGATGATCGATTTGACCCGCATGGAACAAGAAGAAACCAAGGCAGAACGACTTCGTGCCAGTTCCAGTCCATCTGGATTCTTTTTTTGTGGCATGATGGAAGAACCGGTGCAGAGCTCTTTTGGCAGTGAGAAATATCCAAACTCAGGGAGGGTGAACAGAATCAAATCCTGTGCGAGTTTACTTGCCGTCAAAGCGATGTAATCACAACAATCGAGCAGCATGGCTTCAAACTTTCCTCTGCTGTTGTTCGCATACAGTACATTGTTCTGCACTCGTGCAAAGCCCATCTGGTCTGCAGTGAACTCCCTATCCAAAGGAAGAGGAACTCCATAGGAGGCTGCAGAGCCCAAAGGACTCTGATCCAAGGTCCAAGAAAGCTGCATCAAACGCTGCGCTTCATCATAAAATTCCTCTGCAAAGGAAGCAGCCCACAGGCCAACCGAAGAAGGCATGGCAATCTGCATGTGTGTTCTCCCTGGCATGGGGACGAATTCATATTTCTGGGCGAAATCAAGCAGTGCTTTGGAGAACTCCCCGGTTTCACGACAAAGTTTCAACGCAAACTCACGCATCCAGATGCGAAGGGCCGTCTGAACCTGGTCATTTCTGCTTCTGCCTGTATGGATTTTTTTTCCTGCATCACCGATTTCGTTGGTCAAAAAGCCTTCTATGGCCGTATGACAATCTTCATCTTGGGCAGTTATTGGAAATTCATCCTTCTGACGAAGGGTGATGACTTTTTGTAATCCACACTCCAGAGAAGAGAGTTCGTCCTCACTGAGAATTCCTATTTTGGCAAGTCCTCGTGCATGGGCGATTGAAGCAAGACAGTCGGCGATCACCAGCTGTTGGTCTAAAATATAGTCGTTGCTAACGGTAAACTCTTCCATCAAGGAATCAAGCGAATAGTCTTTCTGCCAAAGTTTGGACATGAACACCCTCCAAAGAATAGGACAAGTCTAATTTTTTTCTTTGCCATCTGTCAATTGAAGCATTTGTATCAAGACTGCTTCTCAACCTATATGAAACATGCAAAACTCATCTTTCTCCCCTTTTTCGCCCTTTTGTTGGCAACTGGATGTGGATGTGACCATTCCATCCCTTCGGTGAATGACCTCTTCTCCCAACAAGACAGCCGCCCTCCCATGATAGTGAGCAGCAAGGCAGCAGATACGTCCACTGTAGTTATCCAATTCGATGAAAATCTGGAAAAGAACTCCATCACGCTGAACGTCAATGGAGTACCGAACACCAACTATCTGTGTAATCAAAGCACCCTCTCACTCTTCCTTTTTGCTCCAATGAAACTGGCGACTTTTTGTAATGTTGAAGGAAGAGTGGAAGACAAACGGGGGAACAGCACGCGTTTTTCCCTCAATGTATGGGCGAAGAACACGAACCGAGCCAGTGTGATCATCAATGAGTTTTCTACAAAAGGGTCTACATCCAATCCCGACAGGGTGGAATTACTGGTTACAAAAGGGGGTAACCTGGCCGGGATAACTCTTGCCAATGGAAGTCAAAGCTCCTACACAGATAGATGCATTCTCCCTGACTTGAGAGTGTATCAAGGAGACTATCTGGTGGTGTCTTTTCAGAAAGGAGAGGAGAGAACACAGTTTTCTTCTGAGAAGCTTGTAGGATTGGGATCAAACAACGGATGTCTTACGATATGTGAATCTCCTGATTGGGAGAGTGCATTGCTTGATGCAGTGCTTTACAGCAATCTCACTACCTCGACCTACAATGGATTTGGTTCTCGAGCACTTGAAGAAGGGGCCAAAACGCTCTATGAGCAAGGCCAGTGGACTGCTTTCCAAGTAGAAGGTGCAATCAACTCGAGCAACAGCACAGCAACCAGAACACTCTGCAGAAATCAAGGCCAAGACACCAACAGCAAGGAGGATTGGTATGTATGTGATACAAAAGAAGCCAGTTTCGGGACAAGAAACTCAAACAAGCACTTCATCCCTGCACAAGAATGAGTAAAGAAAAAGGGAAGACAACACTGCACTGCCTTCCCCTTCCGTTCTTCAGATATTCTGCGTAACAAATCCTTCGATAACGGCTAAGGAAGC
>JAQVVB010000324.1 GCA_028699215.1 Sphaerochaeta sp.
TAAAAAATCTCTACGATTCCGGATATAAGGAATTGGATGAACAGTTGGTATTCTGCGATTATTCGTTGATGGAACGGCTTTTTTCCAACAAAGCAGATACCTATTATGAATTGTTGGTTGATGATGATAAGATTGAAACGGTAAAGTCCTCCCTGCAAAGTCAAGGATTGTCAGTCACTTCGTGGGATGAAGAGAATTATTCGGTAGCAACGAATCTGAATACCAGTAAACAAGCAGTTTTGGGAGTAATGCTTGTTGTAGCGGTGTTATGTGGGTATTTCATCAGTGAATTAAGTCGTGAGATGATTGAGGATGACAAGCATAAAATTGCAATGTTGAAACTGTTGGGGGCTAAGGATTCCTTAATCCGAAGAGTCTATTTTACAACAGTCATGCTGGTCACCGTTCTTTCTGTCGTTCTTGGTACTTCAATCGGTATCTGTATGGGCATGAATCTTGGGAATCTGCTTTCTCTTCTCGCCAAACAATCCATTCCTGCACTTTCATTCTATTTATTGGATTTTGTCATTGTAATTCCCTATATGGAAATTGCCCTTATCCTCCTTGTTCTATTGATTGTCGGTGCTTTATCCATTCTTTGGAGTCTGAGAAGGGTACACAAGATTGACTTGTTGAGCTGTACACACTTTGACTAAGTGCTGATTTACTATATACTGCGTTCATGAATTTTGAAGTATTTGCCCTAGGAACCAGCGGAATGATGCCGCTCCCCAATAGATTCCTTACCAGCGCCATGGTCAGAAGAGAAGGCGAGCTTTTTCTTTTTGATTGTGGGGAAGGAACCCAAGTATCGCTGAAGATGCTTAATCTTAAATGGAAGAAAATCCATTCCATTTTTATCAGTCATATGCATGCTGACCATGTTACCGGTCTTCCTGGTATTCTTATGCTGTCGAGTCAAGTCGAAAGAAATGATCCTTTGACCATATATGGTCCTCCAAGACTGAAAGAGTATATTGATGCCAACCGGAAAATTCTCGATATGTATATCAATTATGAAATTGTAGTGAAGGTCACTCATCCTGGAGTATTGTTGGATGATCCTGAATTTACCATATCTGCCTTCCAGCTGGATCATACAAAGCCTTGTATGGGTTTTGTAATGCAGGAAAAAGATCGTCCTGGAGAGTTTCATCCAGAAATGGCTCAATCACTAGGAGTCCCGATGGGACCTCAGTGGGGACGATTGCAGAAAGGAAATTCAGTTACTCTTTCAGATGGGACGGTCATTGAGCCTAATCAGGTGATGGGAGGTGCCCGAGAGGGGCGCAAATTCAGTTATGTCACTGATTCTCTCTATCTGAGTTCAATCAGCGAGCATGTGAAACACAGCGACCTGTTGTTGTGCGAAGGCATGTTTACTGGGGATCTGGAAGAGACCGCGAAAGAGAAGAAACATATGACATCAACCCAAGCAGCGTATATAGCCAGAGATGGTGAAGTCAAAAAACTGGGATTGATTCATTATAGTCCTCGCTATAGTGACAAGGAACTGAAGTATCTTGCAAAAGATGCCCGAGAGATTTTCCCAAATACTGTTTTGACACGTGACAGAATGAGTTTTGATATTCCCTTGAAAAATTAATTCTGGGTTTGACAAGCAGCTTCTGCTTCATGAAGGAGAAGCTCGCTGTCTAAGACTCTTCCATTCCTGGAAGCAAAACCAATCTGTAAAGATGACCCTGAAAATTCCTTTTTACAGCTTTCTATGATGGAAAGAGTAAAACTACGGGCTTCGTCTGCATTATAGAAGGGAAGGACCATGGCGATTTTTCCATCGTCGAGAACAAAACTGTAGGCTAATTCTCCACTGAGCATCATGAGCTTGTTTGCAATATGTTCTGCAGGCCCTTGTGTAACATCAATCAGGACCAAGGTGAAGTCATAATCCATATCCAATGAATTCTGTAACTCCAATGAAAGGATAGTACTAAAATCATTGGTATATGTTGCTGTTTCTTCCTCTTTCACATGCTGTAGTTCTTCGATTTGCTCCACAACAGGTTCACTGAAGGAAAGAGGTTTTACCACACTCTCAGTAACCTTCTGGATAGAAACGGGTTCAGTTCGTTCAATCGCTTCCTCATGAATTGAGGAGAGTATCTCATTTTCTTTTTGGTTGACCTTAGGTTGGCTGAATGCCATTTCGTCATGATGTACATGCGCTGGATCGTCCCCAGGAAGGGTGTAAAAGGGTTTGTCATATGCATTGGGTGGAAGTTTGTCAATTTCATCTGCAAAATCCTCATCACGTCTTCGCGCAACCAGAACTCCAATTTCTATCATCACCAGTCCAATGAGCAGAGGAAAAAGCCTGACCAAAACGGTATAGATTTGATTTTGATTGACCGTATACAATGGCAGCAAATATCTGGAAGCAACATAAATCAACGCCAATAATACAAATACAGTGAGAAACAGACTCAAAAAAACTTGGCGTCCATAATGTTTATTTTCTGACATTGCAACCTCCAGCACCAAACTTTACATAGATACTATAACTATTGTATCATATTTATTATATATGTTGAACAAAAGCATGACAAGAAAAACGCTCATAATCTTTGCTCTCAGCACTATTATTGCGTATCCTCTCTTTTTGGGAGTGTTTGGCCCCTCGGGATATTTTCATAACAGGCAGGTATCTCAAAAGCTCAGCAATCTTGGGTATGAGCAAGAGGTGCTTTCCTTGCAGGTACAGTCTTTGGAAGAACAAAAAAAACAAATGTCCTCTGCCGATGCTCTAAAAGATGCTGCTTTCAGATTTGGCTATCAGAGTGATGGTGAGCAAGTATATTACTTTCCTGACGAACATGAATTGGATGTACAAAGCAAGGGTGCATATCACGAAGGAAAACCTGTTGAGACAGGAACCTTTGAGGGATTGTCCCAAGCATGGATAGTCCTTATAACACTAGCTTTTTCTTTGCTTCTTACGGTATCATACGTGTTTGTCTCGCATAGGAGTGATTCGAAAAATGAAATCGTTGAATGAAGAAGCTGAAGTACTATATAAAACCGTCGAGGGGACACTTGAGCGTGTGGTCGAGTTGCTTCAGGAAGACAAAGTGCTTGTGCTCCCCTGTGATACCATCTATGGGTTGTGTGCCCAGGTAGGCCCTGCAGAAAAATCGCTAAGAGCTGTTAAATATCGTGGAGAGACAAAGCCTTTTCTAGTCTTGGCAACTCTCGAACAAGCAAAAGAAATGTGTTTAGTGCCTGAGGATATAGAAGAAGCCTGGCCTTGTGCACTTACCGCAATTCTCCATAACAGAGAAGGTGAAGGCACAACCGCTGTAAGGGTGCCTGCGGATGGGTTTCTTCAAGAACTGCTTACAAAACTGGGCAAGCCCCTATATTCAACCAGCGTCAATGAATCTGG
>JAQVVB010000325.1 GCA_028699215.1 Sphaerochaeta sp.
ATACCGTGACCGAATCCCATGCTGAGAAGAAGCTGTACATCATAGATGGATATGGTCTCATCTATCGATCGTATTATGGGTTTTTCAACAATCCTATCAAGGACACCCAAGGAAACAATGTTTCTGCTGTGTATGGGTTCTTTTCCACCCTTTTAAAGCTGCTTAGGGAGAACCATCCTGACTACCTGGTGGTTGCCATGGACAGTCATGGACCTACCTTCAGGCATGAGATGTACGAGCCCTACAAGGCAAATCGCGAGGCAGCTCCTGAAGATCTCCACGCTCAGGTTCCTGTGATCAACAAGTTGCTGAAAGCACTGAGGATTCCTTCCATCGGCATCGTTGGGTTTGAGGCCGATGACATCATTGCAACGCTCAGCGAAGAAGCTACCCGTCATGGAATAGATACCATCATGTTCACCGGTGACAAGGACTTGCTCCAATTGGTGGATGACCATACATTTGCACTCAGACCTGCCAAGAAAAATGAGAAACATTATCGTCTCATGGGTGACAAAGAGGTGCTTGAAGAGTTCGGTATAGCTCCTAAACAGATTGTGGACTACCTCTCTTTGCTTGGAGACTCTTCTGACAATGTCCCGGGAGTCAAGGGCATCGGGGAAAAGGGTGCAGTAAAGTTGTTGCAGCAGTTCGGGAACCTCGAGGAAATTTATAAGAATCTCAGACTCTGTGCCAAGGGAATTCAAAGCAAATTGGAAGAAGGGAGACCAAACGCTCTGCTCAGCAAGGCGCTGGTTGAACTGAAGCGAGACTTGTTCATTGTAGATTCCTTCGATACACCTCAATATTTAGTGAATGATGTAGATTATGATGCTGCAATTCCCCTCTTCGATGAGATCGGAATGAAAAGCATCGTCAGAGAGTTGGGAAGAATTTCCACCAGTGAAGAACCCGCAAAAAAACTAGCTTCTGTTGAGATCAAGGGTGAAGAAAAGGCCCGTAAAGGTACCTATGAAGCTGTAGTGATGCTTGCCCGATTGAAAGAGTTGTTCCAGCAAGCAGAAAAGGCCGGGGGTGTCATTGCTTTTGATTTGGAAACCACCTCCATCGATGAAATGACAGCAACTCCAGTGGGGTTCTCTTTCTCATGGGTTGAAGGGATTGCCTATTATGTTCCCATCATCAGTGAAGGGATCCGTATGTTTGAGGACGAAGAGATCAAAGCGATTCTCAACGAGTACTTGCCTACAGGAAGGCTTGCATTGGAGGGGCAGAACATCAAGTACGACTACAAGGTGCTGATGAATTGGGGTGTTGAACCAAAGACTTTGGTGTTCGACACCATGGTTGCTGCTTGGTTGCTGGATAGCACAGGTGTATTCAACATGGACTACCTTAGTGAAAAGTACCTCAACTATAAGACCGTCCACTATACTGATGTAGTTCCCAAAGGGAAACTCATCAGTGATATTCCCCAAAGCCAGGCAGTATTCTATGGTGCTGAGGATTCAGACATTACCTTCAGACTGTATAAGTTGTTTTCTGAATTGTTGCTTGCAAGAAATCTCAAAGGTGTCATGGAAGAGATTGAAATGCCGTTACTCCGTATCATTGCCGATATGGAACTGGCGGGAATTTTCTTGGATAGGAATCTCATTGAACCACTTACTGAAGAGTTTGAGGGCCGTATTGCTGTCATTCAGAAAGAGATTTTTGCCATTTGTGGGCATGAGTTCAATATCAACTCACCGTTGCAACTCCAACAAGTGCTGTTCGTTGAACGAGAGATTCCCACGGGAGCCAAAACCCGTTCAGGTTTTTCCACTGCGACAGAGGTCTTGGAGCCTCTCAGTGAGATGTATCCTGAAGTTGCTTTGGTTTTGCAGTATCGGGCGCTCAACAAACTGAAGAACACCTATATTGATAAGCTTCCCTTGGAAATCAACGAAAAAACAAACAGGGTGCATCCTTCCTTCTTGCAGACAGGAACAGAAACAGGAAGGCTTTCTTGCAAGAACCCGAATTTGCAGAACATCCCGGTTCGCACTGAAGAGGGAAGAAGAATCCGATCAGCGTTTGTCCCTAAGCAAGGTTGCATCTTCCTCTCTGCCGACTATGCACAGATAGAATTGGTCGTATTGGCCCATATGGCTGATGATCCAGGCTTGAAAAGTGCCTTTTTGGCTGGTGAGGATGTTCATAAAGCCACTGCTTCTCTTATTTTCAATGTACCGCTCGATCAGGTCTCTTCTGACCAGCGCCGTATTGCCAAGACCATCAACTTTGGAGTCATGTATGGAATGAGTGCCCATAGCCTCGCCGGTGACTTGAAGATAACCCATACGGAAGCAAAACAGTTCATAGACCAGTACTTCGATCGTTACAGTGCAGTACAGGCTTTTGTGGAGAAGACAAAAATCCGTGCAGAGAAGGATGGATACGTCACTACGTTATTGGGGCATGTGCGTACGATTACCGAGATACATAGCCAAAACAGGGTGGAACAAGCGAAGGCACAGAGAATTTCCGTCAACACGGTAATTCAAGGGAGTGCTGCAGACATCATGAAAATGGCTATGTTGCGTATTTCAAAAGCTTTGAAGGAGCATTCCCTGAAAGCGACATTGCTTCTTCAGATACATGACGAACTGATATTTGAAGTACCGCAAGAGGAAGTTGAAACGGTGCATGCTTTGGTTAAGGAGGCGATGGAAGGTGCTGTGAAGCTTTCCTTGCCTTTGAAAACCAGCATAGAGACTGGTCCAAGCTGGGGAGACATACACTGATGCAGGTCATTGGTTTGACAGGTAAGGCTTGCGCTGGGAAAAACCTGTATGCTAAGCAGTTTGAGTTGCAGGGGTGTGTGGTTGTCGATGTCGATACGCTTGGGCACCATGCCCTTAGCCAACGCATCCCCCAATTGGTTGCATCGTTTGGTGACTCGATTCTTGTAGGAAATGAGATAGATAGGAAGGTGTTGGGATCATTGGTTTTCTCTGATCCTGTGCAATTGCGAAAGCTTGAGGCGATAACGCATCCTGTCATGGTGGAAAGATGCAGAGAATTGATCGAAGCAGCAAAGAGGGAGCAGAAGCCCGCTCTGGTGCTGAATGCAGCACTGTTGTATCGAATGAAATTGCATGTGCTGTGTGATCGTGTGGTCTTTATCCAGGCTCCTTTTCTTGTTCGTTTTATGAGAGCTAAAAAGCGTGAACATAGTACGTTCAAGAGGTTTGTTGCTAGGGAAAAGGCACAAAAAGATATCAGTAAGAAGATATTTCCTTCTTCTCTGGAGGTCTCAGTAATGCACAATGGTACAGCTCAGGTGAGAATTCATCGACAAGTCACAACCTATTGTGCTACGATAGGAATCGGAGTTTCATCCGTATGATGAAGCGTTTTGAATATGAGGGTTTGAAATGAAGAAAGCGGTCCTGATTAA
>JAQVVB010000326.1 GCA_028699215.1 Sphaerochaeta sp.
AGAGGGAGACCTCCGGGCCACTAAGCCCATACTTGTCGATGCCCATCGTCTCCTCATGGCCGGCAAACCGCCATCCCCCGCGCAGTACCAAACGCATGCAGGTGGTGATGTTCAGCTCCACCCCAGCGGATAGTGATGCAAAGGTGGAACGGCTTGAGGATGCGACATCATACCCTTCCGTACCATCAATGTCCTCCATATGCCCGACGGAAATTCCCCCAACAGCCAGGCGCACGATGGGGTGAATCATCCTCTCGGAAGCTGGGGTGTAGAGCACTTCCATACCCGACATCAATGCAAACGCAGCCTCCGTATTTGCAATCGACACTCCCAGATTGGCATCAGCGAAGTCTGACAACGGATTGACAGCGACGAACGCGCCAAGAGATAACCATGGGGAGAGCTCAAACCCATACGAGAGATCAAGCAATACTGGTTTCTCATCCTGGATGAAGGCTGCACCCCCTCCCACATGCAAGTAGCTCACAAAAGAGAAGGAGGAAGCAGGAGCATCCACCACAGGTTGTGATGCGAATGCGAAACTTCCGCTGCACACAAGAACCAGAACCAACACACCGTTTTTCAATGCTTTACCCATAACCAATACACTTCCTTATAGAAAATTTTCTGAAACCAACGTATCAAGCATGCCCACAAGCTCTGTCTGGCTGTACGGCACCCCTTGCACTACAATGAGATTGGGAGAGTGCACATGCGAGATGTCCTCCAAGGGATTGCGTGCGAGGACCAACAGGTCGGCCCGCATTCCGGCTTGAACCGAACCAAATGCATCCGCTTCGCCAAAGCATTCGGCTGCATGTATCGTCGCTGCAGCAAGAGCCTCCCAAGCTGTCATTCCCAATTCCACCAACGCTTCCAACTCCTTGTGCAGGGAGGTGCCGGCGACCACATTCAGGGTCCCGCTGTCTGTTCCGGCTGCGATGGGGGCTTTTGCCTTGATGAGAGCCTGAACGATCATCTCAAAGTCCTCCATGTGGTCGGAAGGCAAGGTTGAGTACCCTTCCACATCGTTGTGTATGAACTTGGAAAATGACTTGATGGAGCCGGACCAGATGTCCCGATTCTGCTTGGGCACATACCGGGTCCAAGGATCGGCATCAATCGCATCGATTTTCTCGGGAGATACCACATGTTTCCATACTTCCAACGTGGGGATGTTCCAAATTCCTGCTGCAGCAGTACGCAAGGCAATGGAGTCGAGTGCATCGACACTGACCTTCATCGTTCCAAAAGGATTGAGGTAACCGGTCAGATGCTCGATTGAATGCATCAGAGAGCCATCGATCACTGTTTCCACAGGCACATCATGCGGGACATGCCCCACTACCGGCAGGCCCAGGTTCTTGGCTTCAGCTGCGATGCTGAAGAAGGCGGATGCGGGAAGCTTGTTGTAGATCTTGAAGTAGTCAAACCCTTGCTGATGGGCAGCAAGAACGGCCTGCTTGCCTTCCGTTCCACCGCTTGTGTCCAAGTAGAGCGATGCATCAAAGTACTTGCCCGTCCCAGCCTCATGGATGGGACTCGCCTGATACACCCAAGGTGAGAGCACTTCCCCTTTGGCAACCGCATCTCGGAAATCCAGATGATCGGTGAAGGCAAATCTTGCGTCATCATGACCAGAATCGGTCAAGGAGGCCATGTTGCGGACCGAGGTCACCCCATTCGCAAGAAACAGCAGTGGATCCAACGCATTGAACAGAAGATGGACGTGGGCATCGGCCAAACCAGGAATTATCCACATGCCCGTACAATCGATACGGCTTGCCGTCGCCGGTATCCTTTCATACTCGGTTCCCACATAGACGATCGTTTTACCCTCGACAATCACGACTGCATCCTCAATGACCAGATCAGGATCGGTCATGGGAATCACCTGTGCATGCATGAAAGCTTGCACAGCCGGTGCCTCTTTCGGCTTTGGAAGTTCCACCCGTACGGCAGCAGGTCCGGAAAAACAGGACGTCAACAACACGATGAGAACCAACAGCAAACCGACCATGCCATCTTTGTACGTTTTTCCAGGCATCACACCATCCTCCTCACACTTGATGAGGGAAAGGATAGGAACAACAGATAACCAAAACCATCGAACGAGTGTATGAGAATGCGTTGGGACGGCTACGTACATAGTTGTAGTTGGGTGGATTAAGAGCATTTCTTCGAATCCCCACGTCCTCCGACTTCCCCGGAAGATTTGCTTTCCTGCAGAAATTAGATGCCACAAGAAATAGCTGGAATCCTTCCCAAAAGGCAGGATTAAGTGAATGGAGGAATCAGACTTTCATGTAACTTCTGTTATCATTCTAACATAGAGAATTTTTTATGATTTTTTTCCGAATCAAGGCAACTCTAAATCTTTACAAATATCATTTTATGTATATACCATTTTTGCAGATACCTCTATTGGGGATACGTCAAGGGCTCCTATCTGATCATCTTTGTACGGCTTATCCCGATTTCAGTACTCTTCTGAGGAATTATTTTTGGGAGCCGTCGGTGCAAAATGTCTGGACAGTATCCAGAATGGTCGTCTCACAACATGGATATAGACTCTGTACGTTTTGCATGTCTGCAACCCTATGGTATAGGGAAAAGATATCAGGTTGGGACAGTTCACAATGTTCTGCCCGTTCTCCCCCCATCGATTCAGATAACCATTGCATCCCCAATTCATTGTTGCAAGCTTTTTGGGGTTGCTACGCAGTGCCTATTGAGGGATGAGATTGTCCACCTCGTTCCATCGTTGTGAATCCTTCCATTATGGAGAAGTGTATGAAAACCAAATTTTCCCTTTGGTCTTTAGTTGTTGTGCTCATACTCAGTGTGTTTCTTTTCACTGGATGTGATGAATTGTTGAACCCTCCGAAAAAAGTCACTTCAGTGACGATAACCCAGAATGACCAGGCCATCATATTAGGCAATACGCTCCAGCTGACGGCTACCGTTGCTCCGTCTGATGCAACGAACAAGGATGTCATCTGGAGTTCCAGCGATACCAGTGTTGCAACGGTCAGCGCCTCAGGCTTGGTAAGTACAGTAGCTACCGGCAGTGCCACAATTACAGCTACTACCGAGGACCAGAACAAGACCGATACCGTGATCATCACTGTCAATCCTGTCCCCATTGCAGTGACCGGTGTTACGATCGACCAGAATGACCAGGCCATCTTTGTGGGCAGTACACTCCAGCTTTCGGCTACCATTGCACCAAGCAACGCAACCAACACGAATGTCACCTGGAGTTCCAGCAATACCAGTGCTGCCACGGTCAGTACAACTGGCTTGGTAAGTGCAGTGGCTGCAGGAAGCGCAACCATCACAGTGACCACCGAGGACCAGAGCAAGACTGATACTGTCGTAATCACGGTTAACCCAGTA
>JAQVVB010000039.1 GCA_028699215.1 Sphaerochaeta sp.
CATCGTCGAAACGCACGTGCTGTACATCGATATCCAAACAGCATAACCGCCTGCTACGACCCTTTATAACCAAGGCAGCGTAGCCACAACCAAGCAAGGTCTTGGAGAGTGTAGAATTATCAGAATTGACGGACAACCTTTGATTCACTGGACTGCGGGTGACCAGTGTACATGAATCACAACATTGCATGGGAGTGTCTACAGCAGATCCAGGAGCGATCACTATGGGATTGCCGCTTTCGTACGATTTGCTGTCCAAGTTGTCATAGTCAGCATAGGTATCCCAGAGTGAAAGCGCAAGAAGCCTACCTCCCAGCATTTTTTTCCCGTCTGCTTCATCAAGAGGTATGGATTGCCAGGATTCCTGGGCTAAATCTATGAGGAGTATCGCACGTTGGCGATACGGAAATGACATTGTATGCTTTTTTTCCATGGTCAAAAGGTATCTTTCAGCCTCCCTGTTGTCAATCTTTTATGTAAAGGTTGAGTATACCACAGAAACACACTTTATGCTTTTCCCTTGTTTCCTTCAGTATATTGGAAGTATTATAAGTACATGAAAGACATCATTGTAAAACATGGAGCGGAAATTCGGAATATCCCCATCGGTTCAACAGTTGAGGATGCATTGATTGCTTTTTGCATCGTCAAGGCTTGTGACACTTCCCAATATTCGGACAATCCGTATGTGGGGGCCTTGGTGAATCATGAGCTCCAGTCCTGTTCAAAGATTTTGAGTAGTGACTGCACCATTGAGGAAGTTCCCCTTTTTGGTGAAATGGGAAAAAGAATGTATCGCCATAGCATCTGCTATTTACTCTGCTGCGCTGTATCCATGCTCTATCCAAGCAGGAGACTGGTAATCGGTCACTCTCTTGGTGATGGATATTACTTCAGTTTCGATGACGACCTCACCCTACAAAAGAGTGATGTTCAGACCATTTCAGATTGCATGCAGAGTCTTGTCGAACAGAACCTTCCTATCGAAGAGGTGGCTCTTCCCTATGAAGAAGCCCTTGCGTATTTTTCGGAAAATCACTTTGACCAGACTTCAGCATTGCTTGCAACCCATAATGAACCAGTGATCGACTTATATCGTTTGCAGGGGTATCTCGACATTTCATATGAACCATTGTTATGCAAGACAGGTCTTTTACAAATATGGGAGCTTAAACCATATCAAGAACGAGGAATGCTGCTCCGGTACCCTCGGGCATACAATTTCGCCTCCCTCGACACGTTCAATGACAACCCACTGCTTTTCTCTATCTTCAAGGAGTATAAAGCCTGGGGTAGCATTCTCAAAGTCCAATCGTTGGGGCAACTGAATCATCTGGGAAATCAAAACACCATTGAGTCTTTCATCCGGTTGGCAGAAGCCTTGCAGCAAAAGAAAATCGCAAATATTGCAGACCAGATAAACATTCACAGCAATGTGAAAGCAGTCTTCATTGCCGGCCCTTCTTCTTCCGGAAAAACTACTTTTGCCCATAAACTTTCCATTCAGTTGCAAGTGCTGGGAAAACGAACAGTGAAAATTTCCCTCGACAGTTATTACTTTCCTCCAGAACTTGCGCCAAGGGATCAAGACAACAAACCCGATTTGGAAGCTCTTGAAGCCATTGATGTGCAGCAATTTCAGAAAGACCTCAGCGACCTCTTCGATGGCAAGGAACTGCACCTCCCGATGTACGATTTCAAGACAGCAACCCGTAGCTACGAAAAAGAAAGCGTTCAGATGGATAAGCGGACCATTCTGATTGTGGAAGGGATTCACGGGATGAATCCAGAACTCACAGCCTCCATTGACAGAGAATCTATTTTCCGAGTGTATATTTCCGCCCTTACCCAATTGAACCTTGATGACCACAATAGAATCAGCACCACGGACAACCGTATCATCAGAAGAATGGTAAGGGACAATAGAACCCGAGGCACCAATGCTGAAAATACGTTGAACATGTGGCCTTCTGTACGACGAGGGGAGGATGCATACATCTTCCCCTATCAGAATAATGCAGATGTCATGATCAATTCAGCCCTTGACTATGAGCTGGGAGTACTTTCACCCTATGCACAACCACTTCTCAGAATGGTCAAACCCTCAGCAGGAAAGGCGTATGAAACCGCACGACGTTTGCTTCGTTTCTTGGAAAATGTAAATCCGATACCCGATACGCTCGTTCCTGATGATTCGTTGCTCAGAGAATTCATCGGAGGAAGTGAGTTCGACGTCATCTGAAGTATGACAGACAGAAGGAGCACTTGAAATGGAACAATATGTTGAACATGAACTGAATAGAAATCTACTGCAGAAGGTATTCGGTAGCACGAAAGTGTACGAATCCTCAGTGACAAACCTTGGCGAGTGCACCCTTGCAATGGTAAAGCAGGGTAACAAACGGTATCTCCTTGCTGAAGGCCAAGGACCTATATTCGAGGAATTGGAAGGAACGGTAAAAGAATCGTTCAAACTGGCACCATTGACCCACCAAAATCGTCTGGTATTGAACAAGTATCTTCCCTACACCATCCCTGTGGCCAATACCAAGAGAAAGAATTCAATTGGGCTTGGAGATCGTCTTGGAGAAGCCACATTTGGCCATATCAAGGCATTGAAAGACTCAGACGCGTTCCCCATTTTTGCACAGCAAAGCATCCGGGAACTCAACTTCACCAAACGGACGTATGCACAGGTTATCGATTGTGCTGCATTTGCCGTGTTCCAAGAAGGGTATACCTCAGGATATGGAGCTGATGGTGACCACCTGAAAAAATCTGAAGAAATCATACAGGAGCTTGATCTGGGTGCAACAATGATCACGCTCGACTCGTCAGAAAAAATTGACAATGAAATCATCAATCTAACTCCTACACAGGTAAAAAAGCGTTATGAAGCCATCCCGGAAGATATTCGTACACACTATGAGAGCGAGTATCTGGGGAAAACCTTCGCTTTAGGTGAAGGCTCTCTCAAGTTCGAGCCGCTACAACTGCAAAAGGATATCTTGACGTACTATAAAGCCATCGATTTTATTGAAGAGATTCATAGAGACATCATCGTACAATCAGAAAGGCCTCTTGATTTTGAGATTTCCATCGATGAAACTGCAACTCCTACACTTCCAGAGTCCCACCTGCTCATTGCCCTTGAATTGAAACGAAGGAATATAAAAATATCCACCCTTGCTCCCCGTTTTATCGGTGAGTTCCAAAAAGGAATCGATTACATCGGAGACTTGGCCCTCTTTGAAGAAGACTTGAATAAGCATATCGCCATCTCTGAAGCGTTCGGCTATCGATTGAGCATCCATTCAGGTAGTGATAAGTTCAGCATCTTCCCTATATTGGCAAAAAACATCAAAGGAAGTTTCCATGTCAAGACAGCCGGCACCAACTATCTTGAAGCCTTGAAACTGGTGGCTTTGAAAGATGCCCAGCTCTACAGGGAAATTCATACCCATGCGTTGGAAAGGTTTTCCGATGCCACCAACTTTTACCATGTAACGACTGACCTTTCGGCGATTAAGCCTCTCTGTGAGGTTTCTGATGCTGAACTGCCCACTTATTTACGTGACAATAATGCAAGACAACTCCTTCACATAACCTTCGGCTATATCCTTCAGGATAAAGACGAGAAGGGATCTTTCCTCTTCAAAGATCGCCTATATACGCTACTCAGTGATGAAGAGGATGCGTATAAGGATCTATTGGCCCAACATATTGGAAAGCACCTTGAGCTTCTGGGTTTTAACAGAAAGCAGTAGCCTTGGTAGGCGTACTATTGAAAAGAGGCGGCCTGGGCCGCCTCTTCTTTGTTCTACTACAATCCTATTATCAGGTATTGTAAATATGTTTGAATTCATCAAACAAATCAGAAACCTGCTGTTTGCACTTACCACATACGGTTCCATACTCAGTCAGTTTCTGGAGATCCTCAAGCGTCTTTGCCTCACCACTCTTCACCAAATCCTCAATCTGCACGTCTGTAACGCTCTTGCATTCACAAATAATCTTTGCAACGTGTTTCTTGAAAGGATTCTCTCTTCCCTGTTTTTCCAGATAATCATCGATTGCTGCTCGAAGTCCTTTGTCGCCCAGAACAGAACAGTGGAATTTATGCTCAGGAAGTCCGCCAAGTGCATCGGTAATCATGGCAGGAGTCAGATTATACGCTTCCTTCAAAGTCATGCCGATAGCCAGTTCACTCATAATCGAGGTACTTGCAATCGCCGAAGCACAACCATAGGTAAGCCATCGCAAATCCTCAATGACATCGTCTTTGACCTTGATGGCAATTCTCATCTGATCACCGCACGCAAGTGAGCCTACTTCGCCCACTCCGTCATATGCAAAATTCTCTTCTTCTTTCCAGGTATTCCTAGGATTCATAAAATGGTCTTTAACCACTGGGGTATATACCCACTGGCTCATAAAGTTATTATTCATCTTGTTGATAACTCCCTCAAACGCTTGATAATCGGCGGCAACTTCTCCAACACATACTGTACATCTGCTTCTGTATTGTATCGGCCAAAACTAAATCTGATTGATCCATGGGCAAGTTCAATATCCACTCCAGAAGCCAAAAGCACATAGCTGGGTTCAAGTGACCCACTTGCACAAGCACTCCCGGTAGAAACCAAAATTCCTTCCATGTCGAGGTACAGAAGAATCGACTCTCCTTCAGCACTAGGAAATGAGATGTCCAGGGTACCGGGAAGGCAATGTTCCTGACTGCCATTCACCACAACATTGGGAATTCTTTCCTCAATGCCTTTGCGAAGCATTTCTCTCAGACTCCAGAGCTTCCCAGCTTCAACTGCGATATCCCGCTTAGCCATCTCGGATGCAACACCAAGACCAACAATGGCTGCAGTGTTATAGGTTCCAGCTCTTTTTCCATTTTCTTGATGTCCACCATGAACAAATGCTTCAAAAGGAGCTTTTGTTTTTACAGCGAGAACACCAATTCCCTTTGGTCCGTAGAACTTATGACCTGAAAGACTCATATAGTCGACGTCCCAAGATTTCATGGATAGAGGCATTTTGCCAATTGCTTGGGTTGCATCAGTATGCATGTATGCTCCGACTTCATGAACCAACTTGGTAATTTCTTCAATGGGCTGGATTGTCCCTATCTCATTATTACCAGTCATGACTGAAACAAGAGCTACATCTTCATCAAGATATTTTTTAAGAACATCGATTTCCACTCTGCCGGTCTTGTCTACCGGTACTTCATCAACTTTATACCCACGGGTGTTGAGCTATTTCGCTGTCTCAATAATCGAAGGATGTTCAATGGTTGTGGTAACGATTCGATTCCGTTTGGATCCAAGATCGATTCTATCACGAAAAATATTGAAAACAGTATTGTTTGCTTCGCTTGCACCACTGGTAAAGACGATTTCTTTTGGGTCGCAATCAATAAGATCAGCAACCTGTTCCCTTGCTTTTTCTATAGCGAATGCTGCTTCGCGACCGAACCCATGCATGCTTGATGCATTACCAAACAAAGCTTGGGCTTCGCTAACAGCTTGAACGACTTCATCCGCCATTGGCGTAGTCGCATTATTATCCAGATAAATTATCTGATTATCCATAGTAGTATAACCTCATTAACAAAAATAGTGACACTTACCCCTTAGGGTCAAGCTACAACGAAATACCGACTAAAAGGCGGTATAAATGAGTTTGTCACTTTCATCCGGAGGACAATTTTTGCTATGAATCAAGCGAAGCATTCGATGAGGAGTGAAACGTATATGATTTTGAGCAGCCCATTGGGCGTACGCGCAATCAGGAGGAAGATACGAGGCGAACATTGCACGAAGATACGTCATCTTTTTGCATCGGTTGCTTTTTGAAAAGCGTTCGGCGTAGACCTTGCATTGCTTTGTCTCGGGATCAAAGAATTCACACCAAGAATCAAGATCAATGACCAGAAGACGTCCGTATACCGCTTTTTCATGGCAACACATGCCACATTTGGTACACTTATTCTCCCAGTTTGATGTGCAACTTTTACACATACAACCCTTCCTGATAGACATCCGTTAGCTTTTGTTGTATGTCCGTCTTTATTGGAGGAAGGATAGCCAGTGCTGTTATGCTTACAAAACCTTCAGATACTGCTTGAAAATCACTTCCCATGGTGTTGCATCTCTGAAGAGGGGAAACGCCACCTTTAAGAGAAAGCACAACCGAAGTACCAAAATGAACCGATGAGGTATCATACGTCTTGCAATTGTTCTCTTCTTTCTTCTCAACTGCGTCACTGTAATCAAGATAACTCATCTCAGCTGGCTTCCATGCACCATTTCCTGAAGGAGGAACATTGATATTGATGATGCAATCACTGCTGCACAAGGGATAAAGAATATCGAGATGGTCGACTACAAATTGGGCAGCCTTAGCAAAAGGAAACACCCCTTGCTCGTCCCGCATGCAACTGACTGCCATGGACTTGAGTCCTGTAAGGGCTGCTTCTCTTGCAGCTCCAACCGTTCCCGAGTAGAGGATATCCGTTGAAATGTTGTATCCATGATTGATGCCGCTGATGACCAAGTCTGGATTCTCGCTGAAAAGTTTTCCTTTTCCTGCATAGAGGATGCAATCAGCAGGGGTCCCGCTGCAGTGATAATGCATGTGATCATATTCTGTAATGGTGATATCTTCGCGCAACGTCATGGAATGACTACTTGCACTTCTCTCTTGGGAAGGAGCACATACCCAGACTTCGTGACCTGAACGGACAAGAAAAGACTCAAGGACAGAAATGCCCTCGCTCTTATATCCATCATCATTAGTCAACAATATTTTCATGTATGTATAGGAAACACAACTTTAGCTGAACCGCCACCTTCGTAGATATACCATCGGGGATGAAAACCAAATATGTGTTCGTAGTCCTCCAGACGACCAATATAACTTGGAAGCGCCTGTTTACTCAAGAGGACCATAACATTACCGCTAAATCCGTTGGAAATAAGAACAGACCCTAGACATCCATTGGTTTCAGATGCGCGCTTAGTCAACCAATCGACTTCAGGACATGTCACTTCAAGCAAATCCCTTAGGCCAGCTTGAACCCTCACCATGGTTTTGCCATATAACGAAGCGTCTTTATGCGTCAACAATGAAGCTGCATCATTAGCAAGTCTCGATTCCATCAATACATACTCGCATATATGACGTAAATCTTCATCTAAAGGGACTACTCTCGCAGAAAGTTCACTTTCGGGAAAATCACGAATGAATCCTCCTGGTTTCTGTTCCTTGAGTTTCATAAAAGCTTTTTCAATATCTTTTCGCTTGGCACTGATTTCCTCTCGCATTGCATTGGGAGAAATCTTACTGTCAACAATCAACGCAACATATTCTTTACTATCTTCAGTGAAAGGAAAATCCAATTCCTGGAAAGTAACATGTTGCAAATCAAAGAACAGTACTTTTCCTTTGGCTCCATTGAGTATCGTCAAGAGATCACTTATTTTACACAACTCACTATTGAAAGAAGTATTCGCTTGATAAGAAATACGAATCAAGGATGTAAGGCTTAATTTCAGGTCCATCAGCGTGTCGAGTGCCATACAAACACCTAGAGCGATTGAAGAACTCACCATCTGATTGTCCCCGAGCAAGAGAGGTCCCTCCACGGTCACATTCATCCCCGGCAACGACACTCCGTCATTAGCAAGAACTGCTATGACCCCTTTGATGTAGTTTCCCCAACGATCTTCTTTGCGGTATTTGATATTTCCAAGATTGAATCTCTTGCGATCATTAAGCGTTGCATTCGTAAGCCTGACCATCTGGTCATCTCGAAAAGATATCGCCACAAAAAGAGTCAACACATCAGTCCCTACAAGGGACCACCCTCTACAAGCATCTGCGTAACTGCCTAAAAGGGTACACGTTCCTGGCACTTCAACAATAACTTGAGGTGCTTCGTCGTATTCTTTTTTGTGTTGTATGATTACGTTATCCATGCCCCAACCTAGCTTTTATGGGTAATTTTAGGATACTTAGAGTGAGAATGCAACAAAAAACCATCTTTTGTATATTTTGAGCCGCTCGCATCTTTACTCGGTATCAGAAATAATACAGAAATCCGCTCTATATACAACAAAAAACCACCATTTCTGGTGGTTTTCAGGCATGTACGGCTTATTTTTCCAATCCGTATCTTTTCTTGAAGCGCTCGATACGTCCAGCGGTATCTACCATTTTCTGGGTACCGGTAAAGAACGGATGGCAAGCGGAACAAATTTCAACTTCAAGGGACTTTGAAGTGGTCTTGGTCTTAATCACATTGCCACATGAGCAACGGACTTCAGCGATTTCATAGCGGGGATGGATTCCCTTTTTCATGATGTTTCCTCCAGGAATATGTTTCTCTGCTGGCTGTATGCAGCAGATAAGTTTCTGTAGCCGTCTCCGTCCTAATAACCTGCAGAGTTCGAAGGAATCCCTGTATTTATCGAACGTAAGAACGCCTCATTATCCTTTGTCTTCCTAATTTTGTCAATGAGGAATGGAGTCATCTCTTGGTCATCCATATCATTGACTGCATTTCTGGTAAGCCAAATTCTTGCAGCTTCATCAGGAGGCAACAAAAGGTCTTCCCTTCTCGTTCCACTCTTCTTGATGTTGATGGCAGGGAACTGACGTTTATCAGCCAATCTTCTATCAAGAATGATTTCATTATTACCAGTACCCTTGAACTCTTCAAAAATAACCTCATCCATTCTCGATCCAGTCTCAATAAGACCTGTTGCGATAATGGTAAGACTTCCTCCAAATTCAATGTTACGAGCAGCACCAAAGAATCTTTTAGGCTTGTGCAGTGCGTTGGAGTCGACACCACCACTGAGAATTTTACCACTGGCAGGGACTGTCTGGTTGTAGGCACGTGCAAGACGGGTAATGGAATCCAACAGGATGACGACATCCTTTTTGTGTTCAACCAATCGTTTTGCTTTCTCAATAACCATTTCAGCGACCTGTACGTGTCGGGAGGCTTGTTCATCAAATGTTGATGCAATTACTTCGCCATTGACATGTCGACGCATATCCGTCACTTCTTCAGGACGTTCATCAACCAGCAATACCATCAATACGACATCAGGATGGTTGGTGCTGATGGAATTGGCAATTTTTTGCATCAAAACAGTTTTACCTGTACGTGGAGGAGCTACAATAAGAGAACGCTGACCTTTTCCAATAGGACAGAACATATCGATGATTCTCGTCGACATGTCTTCATTGGTAGTTTCCAAACGAAGTCTTTCGTCAGGAAACAATGGGGTAAGGCTATCAAAAGGAACACGCATCTTTGCAACAATGGGCTCATCTCCATTTACTTTGAGAATTTTCAGAATTGCAAAGAATCGTTCACTATCTCTAGGTGTCCTTACTTGACCATAAACCACATCACCGGTTTTAAGGTACAAAGACTTTATTTGCGCTGGAGAGACATAAATATCCTCAAGTCCAGAAAGATAGCTGTTATCGGGAGATCGAAGGAACCCAAATCCATCAGGAAGGATTTCCAGTGTTCCAGTTCCTACAATCACGCCACCCAATCCACTATGCATCCGTAGAATTTCCGCTACAATCTCTTGTTTTCGCAAATCCAGGATGATATCGGGATTCATGCCCTTCTCCACTCCTACCTTGCGAATTTCATCGATTGAAAGCGATGTATAATCATTTAAAGCCAGAACTGGAGCTTCGGGATGTTCTTCAATATTCAAATCATTTGAACTCTCATCCTGTTGGTTGGGACGCATATTACGATTGGAACCAAAGCTCTGGCCACTCTTCTGATAACTGTTCTTGGTATGCGGGCGATTCTGCGTACTTCTTCCCACATTACTTCTGGTATTATATTGATTGTTCTTACGATACTGATTGGGGTTTGCATTGCCTGCATTGCCTGCATTGCCTGCATTGCCTGCATTGCCTGCATTGCCTGCATTGCCTGCATTGCCTGCATTGCCTGCATTGTTTGCATTGTTTGCATTGTTTGCATTGTTTGCATTGTTTGCATTGTTTGCATTGTTTGCATTGTTTGCATTGTTTGCATTGTTTGCATTGTTTGCATTGTTTGCATTGTTTGCATTGTTTGGACTATTTGGATTGGTGTTTTTTGCACGTTGGGAAAAGGAAACAGAAGGAGCGTTTACAACTGGAGGTTGCTGCCGAATTGGCTTATCTCCCATTTCTCGGTTTCGGCGAACAGGACGGGGAGCACGTTCTTCAGAAGGGGAAAAATCCAAGAGAGGTTGATCAACAACCTTAGGTTCTGCGGATTTCTGCTCCTCTGAAGGTGGCGAGGCAACCTTTTTAGGTCTTCCTCGCTTTTTTTTCTGGTCAGCATTTTCCTCTACCGCCTGTTGAACTTCCACAGCAACAGTGGGTTCTGAGGTCTTTACTACCATGGGACTTTTTTTGCGGGTAATTCGACGCATAGGTTTCTTAGCAGTCTCCTGCTCAGACGATACAGCTACGTCAGCTTGATCATTCAATATTTCTTCGGAAGACATAGGATAAACTCCAACGGAACGGATTTTTCAACAAACACCTGATAGCAATAACTAACAGTGTAGTACCTTATCGGTTCCTAAACGTAAAACATAATGTAAGAATATGCGGGAATGTGAATGAGTATACGCCAATATAATTCCCGCGGTTAGTAATTTAAATATATTGCCACTTTCCAACAGTGTCAAGCAAGGCATCCCCTTTGATGTATCGACTGGCAAGAATCAATGCAATAACTGATGCTTTTCTCCGTACAGAGACTCTTCCCCATGTAGTAAGTTGGACTTTAACCGCCTGGCTTCTTTTCCCTTTACCTGCAAACCCAAACCAGACAGTACCTACAGGCTTGTCGTCAGTTCCCCCACTCGGACCAGCAATGCCACTAATTGAGAAGGAATAATCAGTTCCAGAAAGCCTATTCATTCCTTCTGCCATCTGCAAAACACATTCTCCACTCACTGCACCATACACTTGCAAGGTCTCTTCTGAAACTCCCAATATTGCTTTTTTAGCCTCATTCGAGTAAGTAGCCGCTCCTCCCCAGAACCAAGACGAACTACCGCTCTCATCAGTAAGCAACTTGGACACATATCCTGCAGTGCAACTTTCAGCACAGCTTATGGTCAATTTTTCCTTTTTCAAAACATCAGTGAGCAATTCAACCGGCATGACATCGCCATCAATCACCAAAAAAGGGCCAACAAGAGCACGCAACCTTTGGGCCATGCGCTCTCTTTTCTCTTCATCGCCTCCAACAAGATAGAGACTGATTTTCAAATCTTGAAAACGGGTTCCCCATTGAACATCATCTTGGGCCACACTTTTGCAGAGCTCTTCCAGTTTTGCTTCAGCCAACAAGAAGGTTGAATACTCATTGCGAGAAAAATCATCATGCCCAATCAGCTGTGCAAGCCAAGGAAGCATATCATTATAGAACATAGGATCCATCTCTCTAGGAGGACCCGGCATGGCAACACAGGCGATGGAACGATCTCCATCAGGAATGAACCCCCTGAACCCAGGGGCTGTTCCATTGGGATTGGGGACAGCCTCAAACCCCAAGGGAATCATGGCCTGTTGTTCATTGGCCCCCCAGATACGTTCTCCTATCCGTTTGTACAAGGTATCAAAACTCTGTTGATCCCGCACCAAGGGAACCTTGGCAATAGAAGATACAATACTGCGCGTCAGATCATCGCTTGTTGGCCCCAAACCACCGGTAAGCACAACAACATCACAGTTGTCGATACAATCCTTGAGAACACTTTCAATCGTGCCGTCATCGGGGACCAACACCATTCGATCAATCCTATATCCTAGCTGGGTTAATTGGGACGAGATTACCTGACAGTGTTTGTCAGCAATGACTCCACGGGTAAGCTCAGTCCCGATAATGAACAATGAGGCACTTTTATACAGCATGGTCAGTCCTTTTTCTTCTTCTTATAAAACATATATCCCTGATACACAAAAGCACCAAGCAACAGGATTGCAGAGAGATAGATGGCTGCAAAAGCAAACCAGTCATCATAGCGGGTATACAGGGTCTGCCCATGGCTTTCGCTTGAATAAACAGGAACATCATATATATGCCAGCCAACCTTGAAGGGTTCCATAGGATCAATAATCTTTCCTGTAGTATCTATCAGACAGGTCATGCCGCTATTGGTTCCACGCACTGTAGTCCTTCGGTTCTCTACTGAACGGAATACAGCCATTCCCAGATGCTGCATCTCAGCGGATACCGCTTTCGACCATCCATCATTGGTCATGTTCACGATGACATCTGCACCATTGCGAACAAAACGTGCATTCAATTCACCAAAAACATCTTCAAAGCAGATGGGGGTTGAGAATTTTACACCTTCAATAGTTTCAAACACCACCGGATCATACCCGGTTTCCCACCAGTTGTAATCATTGGCAAGCAAAAGATTATAGAGCAACGGCAATTGCTTTTCATAGGGGAAATGCTCAGTGAAAGGCACAAGATGCTGTTTACGATAGGTATTCTGAATCTTGCCTCCATCAAAGAAGATGACGGTGTTGTAGTCCTTACGGTTCCACGCCCCATCGTCGAGAAGAGCTGGTTTTGAAGGATCGTCAATGACCCCCTCTGGATTGCCCGTAAGCAGGGGAATGGGCAATGATTTTCCAAAATGTACAAACTCTTCCACCAGAGCGGAAGTTGCAGGATCTGAAGGATAGTTCTCATGCCAAGCGACAGAAGGGACGAAGGCAGTTTCCGACCAAAGAATCATATCAGGATCAGCTTGAAGGGCCTCAAGGCTCATCTTGCGTAAGTTGTTGAAATTGTTCTTGTAAGTCGTATATCCGCCCTTCCAGGTATCGGCACTGTGCTGGATTGTAGCAACACGCCAAGTTCGGTCAGGAGTCTGCTGATTCCAGAAAGACATGCTTGCCAATCCAAATATGAGAGAGGCAAGGGCAATGACGCCATATGAAACGACAACCACCAGATTCTTTTTCAGGTACTGGACAAATGGAATTGCTCTTCCTCTTTGATAATCACCCAGATACGCACCAATGAAGGTCTGGGGAAACACCATGAGAAACGTTACACCCCAAACGCCGGCAAGCGAAGCAATCTGAATAAGGGGAAGATAACGATAGATGGCATAGCCAAGCGTGCCATAAGGATACCCGGCAAACCAATCTTGACTTACATAGGCATACGCAACCCAAAGTACGGATTGCACAAGATACCCATACTTTTTAAAAAGACGGTCAGCGGCCTTCAGAAGAGGAAAAAACAACATCAATTCCCCACCCTTGATGATGGGAACGATGAGAATGGCCAATGGATGGAATGTTTTCAACCAATAATTAAAAAACAGGTAAAAAACAAAGCCGAAAAAGAACCCATATACTGGGGTCAATTTCCATGTTGTGTTTCGTATGACAGCGAAAATGGGTATCAGAGCAAAAAATGCGATGAATCCAAATCCGTGAACGGTAACAAAGCCGGGAAATGCCATGGAATAGACAAAAGCGGCTACCAATAATGTAAAAACCTCAGAACAAACAGTTCTGAGGTTCCGTCTTTCATGCAAATCAACCAAGAGAATACTCCTAATTAAAAAACAA
>JAQVVB010000327.1 GCA_028699215.1 Sphaerochaeta sp.
CCAAATAAACACTCATGAATTTCTCCAAGAGCCTCCTGGGTATATCTTTCCAGAGCAGTGGCAATGATTTTAGTAGATTCTGAAATTTTTGATTTGGGTACCAGATTCAATTCCAAACCGTAATGATGACTCACTTTCTTTGCCATATACTACCCCAACAACTGTTCGATATCTTCTTCGGATAGCGATTTCACTGCATTGGAATCAGAAGACAGCAAGGAAGAGGCTAAATCGGCCTTTCTCTGTTGTAATTCCAATATCTTTTCTTCAATCGTATCCTTTGCTATCATACGATAACAAAAAACCGGATTAACCTGTCCGATACGATGGGTTCTATCTATCGCTTGATTCTCTGCAGCCCTATTCCACCAGGGATCAACGATAAAAACATAGTCTGCAGAAGTTAGGTTCAACCCAAGACCCCCTGTTTTCAATGTCATGACAAAGGCACCGATGGATGGGTCACTTTGAAAACGCTGAACCAAAGACTGTCGGTCGACAGTAGATCCTGTCATGATCAAATGGTCAAGCCCCATTGAGGTAAGATCCTCGCTGATTAATTCGATGGTTGCAAGAAAATTGGTGAAAATAAGGCATTTATGCCCTTCTGCAACCAGCGATGAAACCATATCCTTACAATACATACGCTTGGCAGAGATACCTGGATACTCTCCATCTGCTTCAGGAATAGAAGCAAGACGACGTAATTCAGTAAGCGCCTGAAGAATCATGAAGGTGTTTTTCGCAATTCCTCCTGCAGATACGGCGCTGGATACCTTTTCCTTCAATTCTTCACGTCGTTTATGATAAATAGCCATATGCTGGGGATCCAACTCAATATAGGCAGTCTGTACGGTCTTGTCGGGAAGGTCCTTGAGAACATCTTTCTTTACACGCCTCAGCATGAAAGGATACAGCCTGGTCTTCAAATCCTTGAGCGCATCAGGATCCTGATTTTCCTGAATGGGTTTCAAATAAGTCTGCATGAACTCTTGTTGGCCAGTAAAAAACAGAGGGTTGAGAAAACGGAAAAGGCTATACAGTTCTGAAAGACCATTTTCAACGGGAGTCCCACTGAGTGCCAATCTATATTCTGCTTTCAAGCTGAGCACAGCATTAGTCGTTTTGGTCTCAAGATTCTTAATAGTCTGTGATTCATCAAGGATGATGTAACAGAAACGTTTCTTTGCGAGATCCTGGCTGTCATTTCTGATGGTGGCATAGCTGGATAGCACAATCTGCACCGTAGGATCTTCAAGCTGGGAAACATGTCTCCCCTGTCCATAGTACAACATACAATTGAGTTCAGGAGCAAAACGGGAGAGTTCATTCTTCCAATTGTAAATGAGGGAACGTGGCACCAAGATAAGAGAAGGAGACGGGGAAGCTTTTGCATAGAGCTTTCTCAACAGAGCAATCACTTGCACTGTTTTCCCCAAACCCATTTCATCAGCAAGACATGCTCCCATGTGATGAAGCTGCAGATATTCCATCCATTGAACGCCATAGTGTTGATAAGGACGAAGCGTACCTTCTGCGATTTCGTAGGTTGTCGCGACCTGACTCAGGGTGTTGAACCCCTGATAGAACGTACGGGCACGATCTGCTCCTTCTCCTTGGATAAGAAGTTCAGCTTCTTTCTCAAGAGCCGGAATATCGAAAAAAGAGACCCTCACCGTTTCTTCTTGTTTCGAATGTTGGTGAACCAATCTTTCAAAGCGATTCAGCTTCCTCATATCAGGATACACACGAGAGCCGTCACTGAGGGTTATAAAACCACTCTTACGATACTCGGAGAGGAACCGAGTAAACGAGAAACTCTCATTATCCAAGGATATCTCAGCATCCCCTTCAAAATAGTCGATGCCACTTCCCAAAGAGAGCTTCAATTTTGGCTGGGAGAATTTCACCTTATACTTGCTCAATACAGAAGACTGGAACAAAGAGAATTTCTTGACAAGCTCAACCATGTAGGCAGAAAGGAACCGCTGGGCAAAATCAGGTTCCAGAATAAAGTGACGTTCCTCTTCAAATACTGCAGTCTTTGCCTCTTTACCCATTTTTGCAAGCAGTATTCTGAAATCCTCTGCAGGGTCCTGTGGATAAACCACCTCTGCAACACTGAGGGTTTTCTCTGTCTGATCCAGATAAACAATCTTTATAATGTCCTGCTCCTCAAAAAAACCAGGAGGATACGATTCCAAATGAATAAGTGGAAGAATATGGAGATAGCCATATGCATCAATCTCTTTGAAAACCAAGCTTGAAGAAGCATTGATTGGATGATTGTTTTTTACGGTATACCCCTCAAAATTGAGAGTAAGGGTGGGAAATTTGGAAAGAACCAAAGAGAGATATGTTTCCAAATCCGAAGCCTGCATACTGGCAGTAAGCAACTTCCATTCACTCCAATAGGGTCCCAAATCTTCACTGTGAAATACATACGTATCGAGTACGACATGTTCACAGGAAATGGGATAGACTGCTTTCTTATCCCCATTTTGTACGGCCTGCTCGACAGTCACTATCCTAGGCTCAGAGACTATCCAATGTTCCTGAGGGGATTCAAGAACCAACTGGACTCTTGTTTCCTCGTTATTCGCTTTCAATACCCGTTTATTTTGATCAAGCAGGAGATGAGACCGCAGGGCAAGTTCCATGAGTCTTGGACCAGGGTCATGCACAACATAACCGTCTTCAACTTGACCAAAAGCATCCCAACGCAGATATTTCTGCTCTTTTTGATAAAGAAGAAAGAATTCTCTCAGTGCATTACGGATGATATCTGTGTATCGATGATAATCAGGTTCACAAGCATTGCCCTTGGAATCACTCAGACGCAGCCCCCAACCTTCCGTTTCCTGCACCAAATTGAAGAAAAACTGACTATTTACCTTCTTTTCTTCCTGAGCCAACCCAAATGCAGTATTTTTTTTGGGTCTACCGCGCTTTCCTTCAACTATTTCCATAGTTGCAGATTATGCACAAGTTAAAACAAGGAATCAAGATATCCTGTCTCTATAACTGACCAAACCACCACCTCGTTTTGTTGTTTCGTACCATTGCGTCATATTGATCTTCCAATAGGTACCTGCATCATAAATGGTTGCATACAAATCTGAATCTTCTGTATCTTGCTCAACTTCTACGATCGTAACCCAGTGCCATTCATCAAGATTGGTCAAAGATCCCCGAGAGAGGTTGAGAAAAGCCACAGGAGAGTCGGCTTGTAACGATGAAACAAGAAAATCGACGACTTGAGAAAACGGGGGACGTTTATTCTCTGATCGTGGAATCTGCAAAGTCTGTTCTGCAAGTGAACTCGAAATGCTCTTCAGATAGTTGTCTACGCCCTCAGTAAACTGACTGATGAG
>JAQVVB010000040.1 GCA_028699215.1 Sphaerochaeta sp.
TTTGGATTGACTGTGTTTTTGATCGAGCATCACATGAATCTGGTCATGGACATCTCTGATAAGATCTATGTGCTTGACTATGGCAAGACCATTGCAGAGGGAACGCCCTGTGAGGTCCAGAACGATCCTGCAGTGATCAGGGCATATTTGGGAGTTGAAGAAGCATGAGTTTATTGGAAATACGTGACCTGAAAGTTTGTTACGGCGGTATTGTGGCGCTCAACGGCATCTCTTTTGACGTCAATGAACACGAAATCGTCACCCTGATCGGGGCCAACGGCGCCGGTAAGTCCACCACCTTGCGTTCCATCATGGGATTGGTTCCGCTGACAAGCGGTACCATCACCTACGATGGAGTGAAACTGAACGGTATGGATACCCGAAAAATCGTCGAAATGGGTCTGGTTCTGGTTCCTGAGGGCAGAAGGGTGTTCCCCAATCTGTCGACCTTGGAGAACTTGAAGATCGGAGGGTATCTGCAGGATGCAAAGAACGAGCAGAAAAGTCTGGAACGGGTCTATGAACTCTTTCCTCGTCTTGAAGAGCGACACTGGCAGCTTGCAGGCACGCTCTCTGGTGGAGAGCAGCAGATGCTGGCGGTAGGAAGAGCCCTGATGGCCAATCCAAAGGTCATCATGATGGATGAACCTTCACTGGGGCTTGCCCCTCTGGTGGTGAAGGATATCTTTTCCATCATCAGAAAAATCAACGAAGCCGGGGTGACGGTTCTCCTGATCGAGCAGAATGCGAATGTTGCGCTCAAGACGGCCAACAAAGGCTATGTCATGGAAACAGGCAACATCACCATGAGCGGGCCTGGCATGGAGCTTCTTGCCAACGAGGACATAAAGTTTGCGTATCTGGGGAAGACCAAATAGGCAATCTAAACATGGTTTGTGCACATGATATAGAGGAGGGGGAAACCCCTCCTCTACTATTTTACAGGGGAGTAGGGATTTTTATTTTTCCTTTGATGATTGAAAAAAAGAGAAGCATTTTACCAAGAATGTAAAAAATATCTGAAAAACAGGGAAAGAAGTGAAAAAATTTTTGCATTGTTGTTGTAAAATTTCACTTTCTTGCCAACAAATGAAAAAAACCTTGAAGAAGTAAAAATATTTGTTGCTTTGTTGACGTCAGTCTCTTGTGTTGATTTCGATTGCTAGTGGATGTTAAGAAACAGATTTTCAAAAGACAAAGAAACAGCCGCTGAGTTCTTCAGCGGCTGCGTTAGGTGCCAATCGGATTCGAACCGATGCATCAAGGTTTTGCAGACCTTTCCCTTACCACTTGGGTATGGCACCATGATTTCGGTACAGTTGACCATAGCAGGTTTTTGAATGATAATCAAGTGGAAATCTGATTCTACTTGCATAGATCTTGCTCAAGGAGTCCGCCATGGTCAAAAAAGTGTTACCGGTACTACTTTTGTTGATGCTTCTTTCTTTTCCACTTTTTGGGGTCACCCCGGAGAGTTGGGTAAATACCTCGCTTAGTTATGACTGGGCGTATGAATCTGCTCTTGAGCTTACCAGCGGAAAAACAGATACCCTTGGGTATGATGTATCGTGGTTTGGGTTTCCAGCAGAATCAGACATAGGGATGGAAACCCGATTCGGCATGGGGTTTTCCATCGATGCCGTTCCCGCTTTCACCCGTATGAACATCTATGTCGGACCTGTGTTTACTGAGGCGTTGGCATATGGGGTGACCGGATTTGTTTCTTTGGGACCTTCCTATACGATTTCGGGGTACGATGCTGCTACCGGCAGCATTGAACAGCAACTCGGCATGGGGCTGGATCTTGGTGCACGGTTCAAGTTTTCTGGGAATGAACGATTTGATTTCGGCTTGATCGCCGGTGTATTCGCCGATGTTGCCTTACTTCACATCATCGATGAAACAAGAGCGACGGGAATTTCTGGTAATGTGATACCATACATAGGATTCTCGTTTGGGTCAGCATTCCGCTTCCCATATTATGGGCACTACGGTTTCTACGATCCTTTGTTTTACTACTATTGATTGGTTCTTTTTACGTATTGTTGATCCTCTTTCTTCTGGAGAGAGGATTTTTTTTGATTGACATGTGAATGTTTATGTGTGTATTATAGGGTGTGTTCATTAAAATGTTCAAAAACATTCACGGAGTATCACATGTCAACGATTCCTGCAGGCAGACACCAGTACATTCTCTCGCAGATAGGACAACATGGCACAGTCAACGTCGCCGACCTTGCAGGTGAACTCTCTGTCAGTGAATTGACCATCCGGCGTGATCTAGACCAACTGGCAAAAAACGGGTTGGTTGAAAGAACCCATGGCGGGGCTACTGCCCGAAGAAACCTCCCCATTGAACCAGACTACGTACAGAAAGCCTCAGAATTTCCGCGTGAGAAAGAGGCCATCGGGCGCACTGTTGCCTCAATGGTCGAAGAAGGGGATACCCTGTATATAAACAGTGGTTCCACCACCTTTGAAGTCATTCGCGCGGTGGTGGCCTTGGAAAAGAAGCTCACCATCGTCACCAACAACATCGATGCCATCTATTTGTGCAAGGAACATGAGCATGTTCGTCTCATCCTTGCCGGTGGAGTCTATAGGCCTCGTTCCCATTCGGTTTCTGGATCCCTTTCTTCGCTTCTGGTTTCAGAAATCTATGCAAACAAGGCAATCATTGGTGTTGACGGTTTTTCTCTCACCGCAGGTCTTTCCACCCCCATTTTAGAGGAGGCGGAAACCACCAGAGCCATGATTGAACACACGGTAGGCAAGGTCATCGTGGTGGCCACCGGAAACAAAATAGGAGTGGTCTCGAACTTCAAGACCGTCTCCCCCGATCGGGTGGATATCCTGGTCACCGACTCCCATGGTGGAGAAATAATTGCACAAATGGAGACCCATGAAGGACTCCAAGTCGTCATAGCAGATACAAAAGAGTAGGAGGATCATATGAAGTTTTTGGATGAGTACGCAGAGCACTATACTGATTGCGCTTGGATTCATTTTCCTGAGCTGGAGAAGTTCATGGAAGAGGCCTTGGTTCATGCAGGTGTTCCCGAAGCAGATGCAAAGATCATCGGCGATGTCTTGATTGAAAGTGACAAACGCGGTATCGACAGTCATGGAATCGGAAGACTGAAACCGATTTACATCGATCGCATCGATATGGGCATCATGAATCCCGTAACTGAAATTGAAGTTGTCAAAGATCAGGATGCAACTGCAGTACTCGATGCCCATAACGGAATGGGTCATGTCGTCGGCTACAAGGCTATGGAAATGGCCATTGAGAAGGCAAAGAAGTACGGCATGGGTATGGTTGCAGTACGCAACTCCAACCACTACGGTATTGCAGGGTATTTTGCTTCCATGGCGACCAAAGCAGGCATGATCGGGGTGACTGGAACCAACGCCCGTCCTTCCATTGCCCCTACCTTCGGAGTAGAGAACATGTTGGGCACCAATCCACTTACCTTTGGTATTCCTACCGACGAAGAGTTCCCCTTCATTCTCGACTGTGCCACCTCTGTTTCCCAGAGAGGCAAGATCGAAGTCTATGGAAGAGCGGGAAAAGATCTCCCTCCAGGTTGGGTGATCGACCATGAAGGCAAGACCCGTACTGATACGAAGCAGGTGCTTGAAGATTTGACCACAGGAAAGGCAGCCCTCACTCCACTTGGTGGCATCGGTGATATGACCGGTGGATACAAGGGTTTTGGCTATGCCACCGTTGTTGAGATTCTCTGTGCCGCACTGCAGGATGGTGCATGGATGAAGGCCCTCAATGGTTTTGATGAAAATCACAAACCTATTCCCTATCCTCTCGGGCATTTCTTCATTGCCATCGATCCAGAGCATTTCATGGGTCTTGCAACCTTCAAGCTCATTGCCGGCACCATCTGTCGTCAGCTCAGGGCAAGTGAGAAAGCTCCTGGAGAAGACTACATCTTCACCGCAGGTGAAAAAGAGTACCTTGCCTGGCAGTTCCGTAAAGAGCATGGCTGTCCCGTTCCTCCTTCCTTGCAGAAGGTCATGGTAACTCTCCGTGATCGATTCAAGATGGACTACCACTGGGATTTCGAGAATAAATAACAAAGCAAAAGAGGAGCGATCATAATGCAAGATGAATTGAAGACAAGGGCACTGGCTTACCACTGCCTTGATGGAGTTCCTGGTAAAATCAGTGTTGTGCCGTCTAAACCCTGTGCGACTGCCGATGACCTCGGCCTGGCGTACACCCCAGGTGTTGCCAAACCTGTATTGGCCATTGAAGAGAACCCCGAAGACGCATATAAATATACCTCCAAGGGAAACCTGGTGGCAGTGATTTCCAATGGTACTGCAATCCTTGGTCTTGGTGATCGGGGACCGCTTGCCAGCAAACCGGTCATGGAAGGCAAGGGCGTTCTCTTCAAGAGATTTGCCGACATCGATGTTTTCGATATCGAAGTGGATGAGAAGGACCCTGATAAGCTCATTGCAATCGTAAAGGCTCTCACCCCTACCTTTGGTGGAGTGAACCTTGAGGACATCAAGGGGCCGGAGTGTTTCAAGATTGAGCAGGAGCTGATCAAGTGTTGCGACATCCCCATATTCCACGATGACCAACACGGCACTGCCATCATAGCCACAGCCGGTCTCATGAACAGCTGCGAGATTTTGGGCAAGAAGATTGAAGACATCAAGATTGTCGTGAATGGAGCAGGGGCAGCTGGTATTTCCTGTGCCAAGATGTTTGTAGCCGCTGGTGCAAGACACGAGAACATGATCATGTGTGACAGCAAGGGCGTCATCTACAAAGGAAGGACTTCCGGGATGACCAAGGAAAAGGAAGAGTTTGCCACTGAATTGAGTGCGCGCTCTCTTGCAGACGCACTTGTTGGTGCAGATGTCCTCATGGGTCTTTCCGTTGCCGACTGCGTAACACCCGAGATGCTTCTCTCCATGGCAAAGGACCCTGTTGTCTTCGCCATGTCCAATCCCAATCCTGAGATCAATTACGAGCTGGCAGTTGCTACCAGAAGTGATTTGATCATGGCAACCGGCAGAAGCGACTACCCGAACCAGATCAACAACGTTTTGGGATTCCCCTTCATCTTCCGTGGAGCTTTGGACGTACGTGCAAAGATCATCAGTGAAGGCATGAAGATGGCAGCAGCCAAGGCACTTGCCCAGCTTGCCAAGGAACCTGTTCCTGAATCGGTGGCCAAAGCCTATGGTGGTGATAAATTCAGCTTCGGTAGAAACTACATCGTACCTAAGCCGTTCGACCCACGGGTAATCGAATACGAGGCCGTCGCAGTTGCAAAAGCAGCCTGTGAAGAAGGTCTTGCACAGAAGCCCATCACCGATTGGGACGCATATAGAGTATCGTTGGTAAAGCGCATGGAAAAATATTGGAACTAGGTTGATTTTTCTTGTGACGAAGTGTCTTTGGCCGTCTGATTTGCTTCAGACGGCCTTTTTAATGCTCAAAAAACAAACAAGAGCCCCAAAAAGGGGCCCTGTAACGAGTATGGTCGTTGAACTTTACCTTGAGCTTTCTCTCTATGCGATTTCCAACAGAACCTTCAGCTGGTCTTTGGCTTGCAACAGGATGTTGTTGTATTGCTCGTCCAGTTGGGCGAGGTTTTTATCCAGCAACTTCATGAACTCAGGGTCCTGTTCCGGCCTTAAGTTGAAGTTGGGACCATATTGCTGTCGCAATTGAGCCTGCTTCTGCTCCAGATGTGGAGCGAACTGCTGCTTCATCCGTTCGATCAGATCTTCTTGGTTCTGGAGATACTGGGAGAAAAATCCTTCCATCTGACTGAGCAGATCAGTGATCTGCGAGTCATCTTGTGCGAGTATTGAGCCCAGCTCCAGTACTTTCGAGAAGGCTTCCTTGAAGTTGGCATTCCTGGGGAGCGCAAGATTTGAAAGCAATGTAAGGGCGACACCCTCTTGTATGGCCTTTTTATCTTCACCCTTGTAGCCTTCGAACTTCGCTTTGGTCTCTTCTTTGGTGACATCGATATCCATCAAGTAAGCGGCCGCAAGTTGTCGTCCTTCCTTGACCTTGAGATCGTGTTTGATTTTAACGGGATCAGCCTCCAGCGTTTCAGTCTTTTCCAAGGCCAGTTCCCATGCAGATTTAATTAGTGCCATTACGTACTCCTCACTACATTTACAAAGATAGCTCAGTTAGTCGTCTTGGACAAGTCTGCTTTTGGTGATACGCTCGAGCCATGGGAATGGAAAACACTATCATCTATGCATTCGATCTGTTTGGGACCTTGATTTTCGCCATTACCGGCGCAGTGAAAGGTGTTCGTTGTAAACTCGATATTCTTGGAGTCGTGGTCTTTGCCTGCACGGTAGGGTGTGGGGGAGGCATGTTCAGGGACATGCTGCTTGGAGCCACTCCTGTTGCCGCTCTCTCCAACAGTTCGTATATTCTTATTTGCATAGGTGCAGGATTGAGTGTTTTTTTCCTTGCGCCGAAGTTTGTCGGCCGTTGGAGAGTCATCCTCTTTGCAGATGCATTGGGGCTTGGAGTCTTCACCGCCATCGGCATGGCAAAAGGGGCACTCTATGGTTTGGGACCGGTTGGACAACTTTTGTGTGGAGTGTTCACCGCTGTAGGAGGTGGTGTGGTTCGCGATGTGATGAGCAGGTCCATCCCCAGTGTGCTTACCAGTGATTTTTACGCCACGGCTTCTTTGTTGGGAGGAGTGGTGTATTTGCTTTTGGAAAGGACTTCCATAGGCTTTTTAGGAAATTTCCTGGTCACTGCCTCTGTGGTGCTGGTGATCAGAAGCATAGCCATCAAATACAGGTTCCACCTGCCGGTTGCCGATACCGCACTGCCTGTCGATGATTATTTGACCATGCAAAAATGATAAAGAAGGATGTAATGAGTTCAAAACCCATATATTACGAACAACCCTATGCAAAGAGCCTGGAAGCAACGGTTGTAGCGCTCACTGATCAGGGTGTGGTCCTGGATAAGACCATCTGCTACCCCGAAGGGGGAGGCCAAAGTGGAGATCGAGGTACGATCGGCGGTTGCCTTCTGCTCGATACACATAAAGATGAAGAAAAAGTGATTTATCATATGGTGAAGGAGCCTACCTTCTCCGTTGGAGATACCGTACTCATTGAGCTCGATTGGGACCATCGGTATCACTATATGCAGATGCATACCGCTCAGCATGTAGCAAGCGGATTGCTGTTCTCTCATTTTGGCATCAAGACGGTAAGCGTTCACCAAGGAGAAAAAAGGCTCACTATAGAAACCGATCAGGAAGCAATTGATGAGAGAACCTGCTATGAGTTGGAAGACCTGGTCAACAAAAAAGCAAGAGAGCATCATCCTGTCCATTATGAAGTACACTCCCACGAAGAGGCAGAGCATCTTGGTCTGCGTCGATCCATCAAAGTGGAGGATGCACATATTCGTCTGGTGGTGGTTGATTCTGTCGATACGGTTGCTTGCGGTGGTCTTCATGTAGCAAACACTGCTGAGATCGTACTTTTTCAGTATGTAGGTCAAGAAAAGCTTCGAGGACATGTGCGTCTTATTTTTGCTGTCGGAGACGAAGCACTTGCAGAGATCAGGGAAAACAGAAGTCTTGTATCCCGTCTTTGCTCTCTTCATTCTGCACAGCGTCATGTTCTCTTGGAAGTAGAGGAGCAGAACCTCAGTCAATCTGCATTGGATCGCACCCAGTTGCAGAAAAAATCACTACAACTGGTCTCTTGCTTGCTCAAGGAAAAGGTGGAAAAGGCTTCTGTTTTCAAAGGTGTACCGGTGGTGCTTTGGAATATTGAAGACGACATGGATCTGAAACAACTGGGGACAGCGTTTACTGAGTATGAGGATCTTGCACTCTGTGCAACCAAACAGGAGAAAGGAAAACTTCTCTGGCTTGTTGGTCTTGCAGGCAAGGCTTCACTCTTTTTTGACTTTGCTGCAGAGAGAAACCACCTTCTTGGTGGCATTGCAGGAAAAGGCGGGGGAAAAGCCCCTCTTTTCCAAGGAGTGGGAAGTGGTGTTGGCGAAACCCTTTTCAAATCCTTCATGGAGTTGATTGGATGAGTCTTAGAACATTTTTCGCGCATATTTTTTCAAAAAAACAATATATACGTACTGATGGTACACTTGATGTCAAATTGTTGTTGCTTGGTACGCTTACCTTGATGGTGGTGGTTTTCAGCATCTATTTTTTGGCGATCAAGTATGTCGCAGCGCAAGGATGGGATGAATCGGTGGTGGTCCAAAGGTTCATCGAGAACTTTGGAGTGAAGGGTGTCGCCCTCTACGTGTTCATCGTAGATCTCTTCGTCCTTCCTCTCTCGCCCGATCTGATGTGGCCGTTTGTCATGGAATGGCATCCTATGGTAGCCATCTTGGTCATGAGCATAAGCTCAGTGGCAGGTGCCTACTGTGCCTATCTTTTTGGACGGTTGGTTGGGTTGATGCCTCCCATCAAACGATGGGTGTTGAAGAATTCAGGAACCCATACCGAAAAGCTCATCACCAAATATGGGGTAGGGGCCATTGTCGTTTCCGGCCTTACTCCGCTTCCTTTTTCTTCAATCTGTACAGTTGCCGGCATAGTGAAGTTGAGACCCCTCTATGTCTTTCTCAGCAGTCTGATTCGGTTTGTCAGAATGGGTCTCTACTATCTTATCTTTGCCGGCATGATTGTTATCGGTTGAGCGCTTCTTTTGCTTCAGCAATAACCATGCGGGTCCGTTGCGGGGCATTGCCCACATATTCTTCCGCATTCAGGGATGAAAGTATCTCGTCCTTGGTTAAAAAGGAAAGGACGGTTTCATCGCTGCTCAACATCTCTTGCAGGGTGTTGGGCTGTCCTTCCTGGACTTCAGCCCAAGCCTTGAGGCTGTAGTGGCGGATGAGTTCATGCATGTCCTGTCGATTTGCCCCTTTTCTGCCCAATTCCATTAAAAGCCGTTCACTGGCAGCAAACAAACCATAGGTGGTCAAGTTTCGCTTGACTCCTGTAGCGTGAATCTGCATGCCTTTGACCACTTTATGTGCGGTCATGAGGATTTCATCGACGGCAAGGAAACACTCTGGAAGTACGAACCTCCGGTTTGCACTGTCATCGAGTGTTCTTTCCAGTAATGTGGAAGCAGCATTTTGCCATAGGACTTCGCTTTGAGCACTTACAAAACGACACAAGCTGTCTATTTTTTCGCTGTTGATCGGGTTTCGTTTGAACGGCATGGCAGAAGAACCTACTTGCTTTGCTCCAAACGGCTCGCTCCATTCTCCGATCGGAGGGCTTTGCAGAAGACGGAAATCGATGAAGAATTTGTAGAGTGTACAGCAGAGCCCACTTAAGGCGCTGACGATTCTCCAATCCTGTTTCCTTGGATACACCTGCGTGGCAGCGGTGAACGGTTTGATGTTGAGTATCTTCATCACCGTCTCTTCCATCTGCAATGCACTTATGCCGGTGTCTTTCAACAATTCAGTATAACTCGCACTGGTTCCCACAGCACCTTTCATGCCCTTGCCACGGATGTTCTGCATCACCATTTCAATATTCTGCAGATCTTCCATGAGGTCTTGGGCTGTCTGGGCGAATCGATACCCGATCGTGGTAGGTTCAGCTGGTTGGATATGGGTGAATGCCATACACGGAGTGTCTGCATACAGCTCCATTTTTTCTATGAAGGTTTCCAGCAGTGTCTTTGTCTTTTCAACAATGAGGCTTGCAGCCTGTTTGAGTCGCATGGCATCCATATTGTCCAGGATGTCCATGCTGGTTGCCCCGAGGTGGATGATGCTTCCGCCTTGGGGACACTGCTCTGCATACGTTTTGATTTCAGCCATCAGATCATGATGGATTTCAGCTTCAATTTCACTTGCACGGGCTATGTCTATGTCGTCTTTATGTTCTACCAATTGTGAAAGCTGCTCGTTGGTGACAAGGCCTGCTTCCTTCTGGGCTGTTGCCAGAGCTATCCAAACCTGCCTGAGCAGCTTCCGTTTATGTTCTTCACTGAAAAGTGTTCGCATCTCATTACTGGCATACCGCCAAGTAAACGTTGAAATATAGGTGTCATGGGTATAGCTGCTCATCAATATGCCTCACTTACCCATGACTGTACCTTGCAACGTTATATTCAGTCAACGTATCTGATGGTCTCCCAGGCTTTGTTGTACATCTCCAAGGAAGCACCCAAGTCATCCTTCAACTCATAGTTCTCCAACATTTCCACGGTGTAGAACGGGGTGGTGGTGGTGAACTCTTCTGCTGCCAGGTTGACCGAAGCAGGGAAGTGAAAGCGGTCAAGGAATTGGGCATAGTTTTCAGGTTTATGGATGTAGTTGATGAATTCCAGAGCCAAATCGTAATTGCGGGCTCCCTTGGGAATACACATGGAGTCGATGTACATGGGACCTCCGTCGAGAGGAAGGAAGAAATCGACATTGCCCCACTGTTCTTCAGGTATTTCTTCGAAGATTGCTTCGGCATACCCATGGGATACCCAATACTCACCGGAAGCAAAGGCCTTTGCAAACCCTTCGGCATCAAACTTGACCAAATTAGGTTTCCATTGGTCGTTGACGAGTTTTCGAGCCTCTTCAAGCTGCTTGGCATCGGTGGTGTTGACCGAGTAGCCAAGGTATGAGAGGGCGTCTCCAAGCACTTCGCGCATATCATCCATCATGACCATGCGGTCGGCAAGCTTGGTGTCAGCGAAGATGTTCCAGGTTTTCTCATACTCTTTGACCATGGTCTTGTTGACGGCAATGCCGGAGGCTCCCATATAGTAGGGTACCGAGTATTCCATCTTGGGGTCATAGGTTGCCTTGCTCAAAGAGAGTTCAGTGATGTACTGCATGTTGGGCATCTTGGTGACATCAATTTTTTCCAGCATGTCGAGGTTCTTCATGATGGAGACATAATCGCCTGAGGGGAATACGATGTCATAGCCGGTGTTTCCGCTGGCCATGAGTTTTGCAAACATCTCCTCATTGGAAGCGAAGTAGTCGAGGACTACATCAACATCATATTCTTTTTCGAAAGATTCGATCACTGAGTCTGGGGTATAGTAGGACCAGTTGTAGACATAGAGCTTGCGGCTTCCTGTCGTGTTCTTACTCTCTTCTGTAGTCTTGCTGCACCCAGCAAGGAAGAGAACTGTCAGAGCGAGGGTCACAATCGTGATGAAGAGGTGTTTTTGGGTAGGTCTGCTCATAGCAAAACCTCCTGTTACCATGATTTCTGCCCGTCCAGGTCAACATACGCCATACCCTGGATCGGTGATATGGAACAAAACCTTGGAGGCCAAGGTCGGATTCTAGATTTTATACTGGAATGGAAAGGAGAATATATGATTTGTTGTGCTTTGCATGCATTTTGGTTTCTCCTTGAAGGTGTTCGAAAGGTAGCCCCATAATTGGGTATTTCCTCGTATGAGTCAATAACATAGTGGCAAAAAAAATAAAAAAAAATAAAAAATTTTAATTCTGTAAATAAGTATATGTATTACAATGAAATAAAAACAGTTTAAGAAGTGAAAATCTCTTTGGTTTTTCCCCTGTTTTACTTGAAATTCTTCTTCAATACAATTACAGGTCAAATCTGTTCAGACACCATCAGTAAGAGTAAACAATGTTCCCTCTTTCCCTGGGAGAAAGAAGACAAGGCATGATAGGTATGCTAAAAGTGTGCACATATCAGCATACTTCTCTTGTTGAATAATTGCCTTCAATGTCCGATACTATACGTACTTGAAAAAATGAACAGCAGCACGTATACCCAGGAGGTGGTGAACCTCCATACCCATAGTTATTATTGCGGACATGGATTCGGAGAAGTAGCAGAATATGCCGAGAAGGCATGTATGCAACATCTGCACGTATTGGGAATGAGTGAACACTGCCCCGTATCCGATGAGCGGTGGGTTCGTACTCGCATGCCGTTTGCGATGCTTGGCCAGTACAACCAGGATTGTCTGCGTACCCAGAATGAGTATGTCGGCAAGCTTGAAATCCTTCGTGGGTTTGAGTGTGATTACCTGCCTCAATATCGTTCCTTTTACAAGGAGATGAGCGAGCAGTGTGACTACTTGCTTTTCGGCATCCATGATCTTTCTTTGGATATCGACAGTGAGTATTCAGTATTCTGGAATACCATGACGAAACAAGATCTTTATACCTATACGGAAATCTATCTGCAGGCGCTGCAGAGCGGCCTTTTCCTGTTTGGGGCTCATCCTGATGTGTTCATGTACAACTATCAGGAGTGGGATGAAGAGACCAAGGCCTGTTCTAAAGCCATCATTGAGTGTGCGGTGGATTGTAATGTTGCTTTGGAAATCAACGCCAATGGAATGCGTAAGAAAATGGTGGAAACCTCTCGTGGTGTTCGCTATGCGTATCCCCATCAGGAGTTTTGGAAGCTTGCCTCACAATATCCTGTGAAGGTCATCACGAACAGCGATGCTCACAACCCTGACTCCGTTAATGACGGTTTTACGCTTTGTAAAACCTTCGCAGAATCATGTTCAATTGAATTCTCTTCATATCTCATTGGAAAAGAAAAAGATACATCGATTATTTCGATTGTTTGACGTGTGTGAATCCCCTCATTTTTTCATTTGTTATGCATGCTAACTAGATGAGGTGTTTTCGATTCAGAAGTTGAGATATGGGTGTTGAGGATCAATGATTGCATTTTCTTTTTTTCGGCAGTAAGAAAATCTTGTCTCTTTTGATAAGACAAAAGAGCCCCTGCTTAGCAGAGCGGTGAATCATTCAGTCTGACACAACCTAACACCTGAAATACCTTGGTGAGCATCTATCCCAGGTCATCCACCTACGTATCATTTGCAATTCATACGACCTGTAATCCTGACTGGATGTTGCCGGTGCTGTTTCTACAAACCTTCTATTTCTTGCGATGATTTCCTCCTCGCTTCTGTGCCAATCGTTGGCTGATACAGAATGCATCAAAGAAATCCATCTCCCTGAAAGGCCCTATATTCGTAATGAAACGGGTAAAGAAATCCTCCGGGTTTCCCTTCTATAAAGGATGAGTTGTTCATTGTTTTTATATTTCAACATAACATACCGAAAAAGGAATAGAAAAGAGTATAATGACATGAACAATGGTCTCTCATACATGCTGTTTTTTTTGAAATGATTTGATAAAAGAGCAACTCAGTATCAACCGGTTTGCTCGATTACGATTTTGTTGCTGATAGTGCATTTCTGCTACACATGTATAAGAGAGTTACGTATAATAAGCCAAAAAAGGGAGAGATTGATGCGCCGACCTGTTTTTCTTTTATTCATGCTTTTACTATTGGCTTTAGGAGGAAATTCTCTTTTTTCTGCCAAACTTGCTGCTACCTATAGCGAAGAAATCGATACAACCATTGATACAAGCTATTCCTTTGGTGTAGGTGCTCCCAATTATTCCATAGCGTTCCATGTAGGCACACTTACCATCCAAAAGACCGGAAATGGA
>JAQVVB010000328.1 GCA_028699215.1 Sphaerochaeta sp.
AATGTCCGAGAATTGGAAAACATACTTGAACGGGCTGTGATTTTTGCAAATGAGGATGAAATTCATCCTGATGATTTGGATTTGCGTGGTTCAATTGCATTACATGTTTTGGACAAGGAAGAGGTGAAAGCCGATGATTCCAAGGCCCGAAGCCTCAAGGATGTTGAAGTGGATGCCATTATCAGGGCCTTGCATCGTTGGGAAGGAAACAGGACCAAAGCTTCTCAGGAGTTGGGAATCAGCAGAAGAACCCTGATCAATAAAATTGCTGAGTATAATCTGAATCTCTAGGTGCGGTTGACATTTCCCTTTACAGCCGTACTATTACCCCTGTAGGAATCTTTCGTTTGAAGGAATGCAATAGAGAGATTTGGGAATGAGGAAGGGTGTATCAGAAAGGTCAAAGACTTGATGATCCAAAAGTCCTCCATCCTGGAAGAATGTATCGTTAAAATCAACCGCCTGGTGTAGGTATAGGAAAATTTTTATTAGGAGAAACAAAGTATGGCTACATTGCCTCGTTGGGATCTTACTCCCATTTATCCAGCTTGTGACAGCAAGATGTTTCTTGATGATCTTGATAAGGTCGTTGAGCTTTCCCATAGACTTGAAGAGAAGCTTTCCTGTCCGACTTGTGACCTCACAGCAACTGTTCACGAATATGAATTGATTCTCGATTACCTGGAGAATCTCAACGCCTATAGTACCTGTTGCCTGACTACCGATACCTCCAATCCGCTCTATCTGAAGGCGGTCAATCAGGTTGAGGAGAAGTCTTTGGTGGTGCAACACCTTCAGATTTGTTTTCTCAACTTCTTGAAGGACCATGAACAGGAATTTGTACTTTTGACGCAAGATGGAGGCCCTCTTGCTGAGTATGGCTACGTGCTTACTGAACTGCTTACGCAACAGGAACACCTCATGGAGCCGGCTTTGGAAGATCTTGCTTCAGATCTGGCTCGTTCGGGAACAGATGCATTTTCCCGTCTGCAAGAAGCGATGAGCAGCTCGATTTCCACTGAGTGGGAAGAGGGGGGCACCAAGACCGTCATTGAATTGCGTAATGAAGCCTTCAATGCAGATCGGTCCATTCGTAAGAAAGCCTTTGAAAAAGAGATTTCGATCTGGAAGATGTTTGAGATTCCTTTCGCTTCCTCACTCAATGGAGTGAAAGGAGCCACCCTTTCCCTGGACAAGAAGCGCGGATATGAAACGCCTTTGGACCGTTCCCTTTCCCAAGCAAGGATCAATCGACCGATCCTTACTGCCCTTTTGACAACCATTGAGAAGAACCTTCCTGTTTTCAGAGGATATTTGAAAGCTAAGGCCAATGCCCTTGGGCTTGAACGTTGTGCTTTCTATGATTTGTTTGCCCCTGTTGGAAAAGGAGCAAGCTCCTATACATATGAAGAAGCAAAGGCCTTCATCATCAAACAGTTCTCACAGTTCAGTCCTGAACTTGGTTCTTTTGCAAACCAGGCGTTTGAAAACAACTGGGTGGATCCAGAACCCAGAAAAGGGAAGGTTGGGGGAGCTTATGATACTTCTTTCCCTCTTGCCAAGCAGAGCAGAATCCTTTCTAACTTCGATTACTCCTTCAATGGGGTTTCCACCCTTGCCCATGAACTCGGTCATGCCTATCACGACAGCGTGGTCTTGCCTAAGAGCAACTTGTTGAGAACCTATCCCATGACCCTTGCTGAAACTGCTTCGATTTTCAGTGAATATATCGTATTCCAAGGTGCTGTGAGCAACTGCAGCAAAGAAGTGAGACGTACTTTGGTTGAACACTTCTTGCAGGATGCCACGCAGGTGTGCGTCGATATCCTGAGTAGGTTTTATTTTGAAGAAGCAGTGTTTGCACAGAGAGCTGAAGGAGACCTGACCCCGGAGCAATACTCAGAACTTATGCTGGAAGCACAGAAAAAGACTTATGGGGATGCGTTGGATGTATACCACCCCTACATGTGGGCGGTGAAGGGTCACTATTACAGCAGTGACTTCTCCTTCTATAATTATCCGTATGCTTTCGGCCAACTCTTTGCCTTGGGCCTCTATGCCCAGAGAGAGAAGGATCCTGATTCATTCAGTGACAAGTATCGCTCTTTACTGGAAAAGACAGGTAGTGCTTCTGCTCATTCGGTTGCTGCAACCATGGGGTGTGATGTGGAAAGTGAGGCTTTCTGGCAACAAGGAATGGATCTTATCGCTTCCTACGCAAAAGAGTTCAGTGATGACTGTCAGAATTGAAAAACTGGTGCAAGGTGGGCGAGGATTCGCCCATCTTGACTCAAACAAGAGCCTTTTTGTGGAAGGAGCTCTTGCAGGAGAGTTGGTTGAAGTTGAAATCGACTCAGAAAAAAAGAACTATGCAAATGCGCATGTCGTCGAAATACTTGAGCCCTCTCCACTACGGGTCGTTCCTCCCTGTCCGTATTGGGGTGTTTGCGGGGGATGTGACTTACAGCACCTGAATCCCTCTGAGCAAGCGTTGCTGAAGCATCAATTGGTGCTTGAGAATCTGCAGCGGGTAGGAGGGCTCGATCCTGCTTCTTTTTCTCTGGAAGACGTAGCCTCCGGTCCTGCTTGGAATTACCGAAGCAGGGTCCGTTTTCATGTTGATTTACCGAAAAAAGAGATTGGGTTTCTTGCAAAGAAGACCAATACGCTGATTCCGATTGATTATTGCCCAGTCCTGGTTGATGAGCTCAATGAAGTGCTTCATGAAAAACAGGGCATTCTTGATGCAGCACGACAAGTGATGTTTTCCAATGCAAGCAGCAAGAACCGATACATCGAGGTTCCCGCGTTCGCCGGAGATTCTGAAGTGTCTTTCGGTGACAAGGTAGTGCAGGCTACTGTTGAGGGGCATCGTTTTTTTGTTACGGCAAATGTATTTTTCCAAGGAAATCGATTTTTGCTTCCCACGATGGCGGATTTTGTACGTGACCATGTCTTGGGATCAGTAGTGATGGATTTATATAGTGGGGTTGGAACCTTCAGTTCGTTCCTTGTTCAGGAAGGGCGAAAGATTATTGCTGTAGAGAAACAGAAACAGTGTCTTGCCTTGGCAAAAAGGAATGTGAGCTCGGTTCAGTTTTATACTGATGCAGTCGAGTCTTGGGGAAAGAACCAGAAGCTGCAGGTTGATACGGTGGTGGTGGACCCTCCTCGTACCGGTCTGGAGGATAGTGTTCCTGCTCTACTGGCTTCTTGGAAACCTACGAGGGTAATCTATGTCTCCTGTGACAGCGTGACGCTTTCACGAGACTTGCAACGGTTTGCCCAACAGGGATACACTGTGAGAACTGGGAAGGTCTTCGATCTCTATCCGCAGACGTCCCATCAGGAAGTCGT
>JAQVVB010000041.1 GCA_028699215.1 Sphaerochaeta sp.
TCTTTGCAAGGAGGACTTCCCCGATGCAGTGGTTGATCTTATGAGCTCCCGTGTGGTTGAGATCCTCTCTCTTAAGGTAAATCTGTGCACCACCGACAGCTTCAGAAAGGCGTTTTGCATGGTATACAGGAGAAGGGCGTCCAACATAGTATTTCAATAGATCACTAAGCTCTTGGAGGAAGACAGGGTCTTTCACGATATCGTGATACGCCTTGGTTACTTCATCCATGACTTCTTGTAGCTGGGGAGGTATGAAGGCTCCTCCAAATTCTCCGAAATATCCCTTTTCGTCCGGTAGGTTCGTGGTATTGATTTCTTTTGTAATTGCGTTTTGCATGTGGTACCTCTTGTATTGAGGGAATGTTACTATAAATAGAAACATATTGTCAAGCAAAAACTTTTACTTTATTTTTTTGCACCATTATATACATTGGATCTGCTTCCCTAGAATACCTATTTGACGTAATGAGAACCTCATTGTACGATGAGCTCCTGAAATACATCAAGGATAGGTATCATGAAAGAATTTCTTGTCCCCTCTGTACAGGCCATACTTCGCTATCATGATTTTCCTGGAAAGGGAAATCCCATCCTCTTCATCCATGGTCTTGGATGTGCGGGATCCTTTGATTATCCAGAGGTGATGGCACAACATGAACTGAACAAATTCCATTGCATTGCCGTCGATCTGCTTGGATCAGGGTATAGTGATCATCCAGAAGCGTTCGGGTATTCAGTTGAAGACCATGCTTGGTGTCTCCAACAATTAGCGGCTTCTCTTCATTGGGATTCCTATTCCATTTTTGGCCATAGTCTGGGAGGGGCAATCGCCCTGTCGCTAGCCAATCTGGATAGGGAGAAAGTCACTTCCCTTATTCTCAGTGAAGCGAATCTCGATGCAAGCCAGGATGGTTCTACCAGTAAATATATTGCAGATCAGCAAATGCAATCTTTTATCAAGACAGGTTTCACTCAATTGGTTGAAGAGAGCAAGAACTCGGGAAACACCTTTTGGGCATCTACTCTGTCACATTGGTCACCGAAAGCAGCGTATCTCATCTCGAAATCGGCAGCAGAAGGGGTCATTCCTTCATGGAGAGAGGTACTGTATTCCCTTTCCTGTAAAAAAGCCTTCATCTTTGGTGAAAGATCTCTTCCGAATCCAGAGTATCAAGAGCTTTCTTTTCAAGGGATAACCCTTGAGGTTGTCAGGAATGCAGGACATTCAATGGCTTGGGAGAATCCCCAAGGATTGGCCCAAGCCATTGCAAAAGCTCTGGTATAAGCATAGTTTTTTCTTGCTAGGTAGCATGGTCACTTCTGAAAACCCGTTCAAGATAACGACACATCTCCGTACAAAAAGTCAAGCGAGGCACCTCCTCTTCTTGGATACTTGGGTATACACCAATTCACAGGCGAGAAGAAGTGATGTTTCTTTTTTATTTGTAGTTTGAGAAAAAAGAAAAGCCTACAACATGGAATACCGTTGTAGGCTTTCGTTCAGTCCTTTGGTATTAGATACCCAAAGTCTTTTTCAATGCATCGATGTCGCGAACACCGACTGCCTTGTTGACTACCTTTCCGTCTTTGTAGAACAAAAGGGTTGGGATGGACTGTACACCGAAGGTTGCTGCAAGTTCGCCTTCTTCGTCTACATTCACCTTGCAGATTTTTGCCTTGTCTGCAGAAATATCTTTATCGAGCTGTTCAAGGATGGTTCCCTGCATTCTGCAAGGTCCGCACCAGGTTGCCCAGAAATCGACTACGACAGGGACGGTACTTTTCAGTACTTCAGCTTCATATGTGCTCTTTGTTACGTGTTTGATCATGTTTCATCTCCTCATATTTATACAATACTCATTGATTTTCTTATCGTACAGTAAAAATACAAAATATGATTGCTAATGGCAACTACTTTTTTGGAAATATTTATTTTCTTCAGGATTCTCAACGCATTGAACGAAGCAATTGCTTGTCATCTTCTGATACTCGGAAAGACTCGATGCACTTCTGAATGGCCTTTTTTCTCACTTTTTCTGAAAGCACCCCCTTTTCAAGGTAGGGAAGGGTGAGGTCACGATATTTTGCAAAGGATGTAGCATACGCCCAACCCAAACCCATGATGACATAGTAATGATCATTGTCAATGGTACTCAGCAAATGCAGGACCTGTTCCACATACTCATCGATGAGGTACCAGCTCATCATGGTGATGGTGGCAAAGCGGATGTCCCAAGGATGTGAAGAATCGAGATATCCTATGACAAAAGGCCAGTACGCCTGGGGTTGTTTCCTGCAGGCGACAAAGGAAGAACAGAGCGTATCATTGGTGGCCCAACTGTCATTATACGGAAGCAGTTTTTGAAGATACGCTATGGTGGTTTTTTCATCGAGCTTCAACAAGCCGAATACTTTATACATGAGAACCACTTCGTCATAGGTAACCGATGGGTAGAGGAGAAAATCATCAATTGCATGAAAACCCTCTTCTCTTGCCAGCTCTTTTGCAAGAGCGGCAAGAACAGGAGTACGGGTACCTAGGATTTCGCGTTCAGATACTTTGAGCTTCCGCCCAAACTCAACAGCCTTCCTGTCTCCGCCTTCTGTCATTTTTCCCAAGAGGGTTTTTTGAATCATAAGCCCATCCGTTTTATGAATCGCATTAGGTTGTCAATGGTTTTTTCCATATCAAGTGTAGCACGCTTTTTTGCTATCTTGAAGTCAACTGCAAGACGATTGATGGAGAAAATGGCACTGACGCCTTCTTCGTAGGCTCCTTCCACATCGTCTCCGATGTCACCTACTACTGCGATTACAGGAACATTTGCCTTTTTGGCTCTTCTTGAGACGCCGATGACCACTTTACCCCGTAAGGATTGTCCATCGATCTTGCCTTCTCCGGTGAGCACCAAATCAGCTTTCTTGAGCAGCGTATCGAAGTTCACTGTTTCAAGAACGGTTTCGATGCCCATTTGCAGACGGGAACCAAAAAATGCCGCCATACCGCCACCCATGCCGCCAGCTGCCCCAGAACCAGGAATTTCCTGGACATCAAGATTACAATCGCGCTTGATGACTTTGGCAAGGCTTTCCATGTTTGCATTCAGGACGCTGACCATTTCAGGGGTTGCTCCTTTTTGCGGCCCAAAAATATAGGCTGCCCCATGGAGGCCGTAAAAGGGGTTGTCGATATCACACATGGTGGTGATGGTGACGTTCTTGAACACAGGATCGAGTGTGGAAGTGTCGATGAGGGCAACCTCTCCAAGGGTTCCTCCCGTAGGGATGAAAGCCTTTCCTGCCTTGTTCTTGAATATGACACCACAAGCTGCGGCAGCTCCACATCCTCCATCGTTGGTGGCACTTCCACCGAGACCTACGATGATGGTGGTGCAACCGTTCTTGGCTGCATCGAGCATCAGTTCTCCGACTCCGAATGTTGTGGTCTTATCAGGGTGCAACTCATCTCCCACCAAGGGAAGTCCTGCGCAGGCTGCCATTTCAATGATGGCAGTAGTGCCTTTGACGATTCCATAAAAGCTTTCCATAGGTTGACCAAAGGGTCCTTCGACAGTGACTGTTTTCTTTTCACCCCCCAAAGCTTGCAAAAAAGCATCAACGCTGCCTTCGCCACCATCGGCTACAGGTATGCTGGTAACATCCGCTTCCGGATAGTGTTGTTTGATGGCTTTATCCATAATTGCACAAATCTGTTCAGAACTCATGGTTCCTTTAAACGAATCGGGGATCAACAAAACATTCTTCATTTTCGGCTCCTAAAGGTACCGGAGGCTTTCGCCTCCGGCATTTTGGATATCTTATAGTAAAAACAAAGATAAAATCCAGATGAATATCATGCAACTTATTCCTTGGAGAAGCGTAACCATGGTTTGTGTCTTATAGCCATCTTCCGGTTTCATCTTTCCAAAGTTGGTGACAACCCAGAAATAACTGTCGTTGGCATGGGACACTGTCATTGCACCTGCTCCAATTGCCATGACTGTCAGTACAGCGGCCATGGGGGAAGTGAGTCCGAGAGCACTCATCATGGAACCATTCTCAACAAAACTGCCCATGATTCCGGCGGTCGTCGTGATGGCGACAGTGGAAGAACCTTGGGCTGTCTTGAGAATGGCGGAAATGAGGAACGGAAAGAAAATTCCAACCATGCTCAAAGCGGCGGCATTCTCTTTCATGTAACCTACAAAGCCTGCACTGGAAATAACCTTGCCTAAAACACCGCCTGCTGCAGTGATGAACAGGATGGGGCCGACAATCTTCAATGTGTCGGTGGTCATGTTGTTGAACTCTTTCAAAAGGCTCTTTTGGGAGAGCAGGATGATACCGAAAAGCAATCCTATGGTAAGAGCGATGATGGGGGTACCAATGAATGTACACAAGGCACCAAGATTTCCAGCCCACTTCAGCGCACTGGAGAGAGAACCGAGGGCCATGCAAAGAATTGGAACGAGAATGGGGGCAAGAGCCATGAATCCGTTGGGAAGATCGCCAAAACTCTTCAACAGCTCTTCATAGTCCTGGGAGTCCAGATCTTCACCGGTCTCATCCGAACTCTTGACTCGCTTGCCAATGTAGTTTGCATAGAAGTAGGCGATGACCAAAGACGGAATGGAAATTACAGTACCCATGAGGATTACCATGAAAAGGTTGTTTCCGATGCCCAAGGTTCCTGCTGCTGCAATGGGACCTGGGGTAGGAGGGATCAACACATGCGAAGTATATAGACCTGCAGAGAGCGCAACGGTCATGGCTACTGACGAAAACTGGGTTTTCTTTCTCAGGGCTTTTCTGATCGGATCGAGAATGACAAATCCACTGTCACAGAAAACAGGGATCGATACCACCCAACCCATGATTTCCATGGCAAGTTGCGGGTGCTTCTGACCGACGAGCCGAACAACCATTTCAGCAAGCTTGAGTGCGGCCCCCGTCTTCTCCAGGATGGTTCCTATCAAGGCACCAAGGATGATGACGATACCGATACTGCTGAAAATACCGCTGAATCCAGATCCTATGGTTCCTGGGATATCCTTGAGCGGTATTCCAACCACAATTGCCAACAACAGGGAAATCCCCATGAGGGCTAGAAAGGGATTCACGTTCCATTTGGAAATAGCGACGATCATGATTGCAATGGCAATGATGAACGTAATGATGAGAGCGACTCCAGACATATGTGACCTCCTTAGAAATTCTAGCCCAGTATATCACAGGTTTTATTTGGCAGGAGGAAATTCTATGATGGGGAATCAGTGTTTCCAAAAGGATTTAGTAAAGAGTGCATACACGGTGAAGAGCTCCAGTCTTCCCACCAGCATCAGAAAGGAACACACCCATTTGATCCAAGCTGGGAAGAAAGCGAAATTTCCTGTAGGGCCCACTTCCCCAAACCCGATGCCGATGTTTCCCAGACAAAGAAAAGAAGCAGCAAAACTGGTCAACATATCTGTACCGCTGAGGGAGATGATGACCGAGCCAATCAGTCCTGTGGCGATATAGACACCTACAAAGGTGGAGATGGAAAGTAGGATGTCATTCGACATGGATATCTGTCCCACTCTCACTCTGAAAATGCCTTTTGGATGAATTCGTTGGCTAATTGTGGATTTGCTCATTTTCATGAGGGTCGCCACACGGATCACCTTGATGCCTCCTCCCGCTGATCCTGCACAGCCTCCTACAAAGAAAAGCAAAAGCAACAATACCTGTGAGAACGTAGGCCAATAGAGATAGTCAGCAGTGGCAAACCCAGTGGTGGTGAGAATGGATGCGCTTTGAAAGGCGCTGTAGCGCAACGAGCGCCAAAAGGTTTCGAAGGTATTGTTAAACGTCAGGCTCAGCGCTGAGAAGAGCGAAACGATTCCCCATATGCCCAAGTAAACCCGTAGCTCCCCATCTTTGAGGACCGAGTGTATCTTACCTGAAAAGGCTTTGTAATAGAGGGCGAAGTTTGCCCCGGCAATCATCATGAATACCGTCACTACGATATCCACATAGGCGCTGCTGAAAGTTCCTATCGAAGCATTCTTTACACAGAAGCCTGCTGCAGCCATGGTCGAGAAGGTGACCGTCACTGCATCATAGAGGGAGAGCCCCCCGAATCGAAGCATGATGGTTTCAAGCAGGGAAAAGAGAATGTAGATGGACCAGAGGATCAGTGCCGTGTTTTTTATCTTGGGAGTGAGTTTGTCCTTGGTGGGCCCTACCGATTCTGCACCTACCAGTAATGTTCCGCTGACACCTAAGGCTGGCAGCAGCGCTACGAAAAGAACAACGATTCCCATTCCTCCCAACCAGTTGGTTTCTGAACGCCAAAAGAGGATGGATTTGGGAAGGCTCTCTATTTCTGTAAGAACGGTTGCTCCGGTTGTTGTGAACCCACTCATGACTTCAAAGAAAGCGCTGCTGTAATCGACATAGGCTCCGCTTGCAAGCAAAGGAATGGCGCTGAAGGCCGTTGCCATGATCCATGTCATGGTAACGAACATATAGCCGTCACGAGAGGAAAGATGATGGTTCTCGGTTCTCCTGGTGAAAAACAGGATGGGGAGGCAGAAGAGCAGCATGCAGGCATATGCAAGCAAGAAAGCTTGTTGTGCTTGGGTTTCTTTGAAGTGAAACGATAAGATGGTGGGAATGCCCATCAGGATTCCGAGAAACAGTTGTATGAATGCAAGCAGTCTGAAGTCTTGTTTCCAGTTTATCATGACCTATCCTGACTGAAGATTTTTTGGATGAATTCAGCAGACTCGTGCATGACTGAAACCAGTACGGTATCACCTTCCATCAATCGGGAATTTCCACTGGGAATGTAGCTTTTTCCTTCCTTGTTGGTCAGTCCCGCTACAATGGCTTTCTTTTTCATGTTGATTTCACTGAGTTGCTTTCCACACACTTGGCTGGCACCATCAATGGTGAATTCATAGACCTCGAGCTGTTCATTGAACAGCGTATGCAAGCTAGCTACATTGCTTCCCCTAAGGTATCGAAGCAAGGACTCCACCGTTGTATCGGTGATGGAGATGACGACATCTATGTCAAGGTAGGAAGCCAGTCTGGTGTAGTTGTTGTTCTGTTTGATCAGCGTCATCGATCGGGAAATTCCGATGCGTTTTGCATAGGATGCGGTGATGATGTTCAATTCATCGTTGTCGGTAAGGGCTAAAAGCAAGTCATAGCTTCCCAGCTGTTCTTCTTGCATGGTGTCTTCATCGGTGATATCGGCCTTGATGACAAGAATTTCTGGAAAGCGTTCAGAGAAAGCATTGCAGACTTCTGCATCCTGATCAACGACGGTTATTTTGGAGCGCATGGAAGGACTCATCCGGTTCAGCAAGGCCCTGGTTATTTTGCTTGCTCCCACAAGGACGATTTTTGAAGGTTTTTTCTGAAGCTTTCCGACCGTCTTGAGAATGTCGGTCACTTCATCAGACTCTGCAACAATGGAGAGGGTGTCCTTTGCTTCTATGACAGTGGAACCGGAGGGAACCAAGGCCAGTCCTCTTCGACTGATGCCTGCTATGACAAAGTCTGCTTTGAGTTTGCTGCGCATGTCCATGACGGATGTTCCAATGTAAGGAGAGAGGGGTTCAATATAAAAATTATAGAGCAAGAGTTTGGTATTGCTGAATCCCAAGACATTGCTATATATACCTTGGTCAATGACGTTATAGATATAACGAGCTGCTTCTGCATTCGGGTTGATGATGTAATCGATGCCCAGCAGACCTTCTTTCAGGCCGTTGGTTCCCGTATAGACCAGACTTCTGATGGCAGTCACTGTTTTTGTATTGGGAAAGGAGCTCGAGACAATGCCACAGGAGACAAGGTTGATCTCGTCGCTATTGGTTACTGCAATGAACGCTTCGGCAGTTTCACAACCGGCTTCAATGAGTTTGGCAATGTCGGTGCCATTTCCCAAGATGCCAAGACAGTCAAGTTTTGCAACTGCAGCTTCAACTCGTTCATGGGTGTTGTCGATGATGACTACATCCTTGTGTTCTTCAATGAGGTGTTTGGCAAGTCCAAGCCCTCGTCTTCCTGCTCCGAGGATTACGATTTTCTTACTCGTATGCAAACTCCTTTTTCAAAATCCATTCAAGTTGGAGGGCTTTCTCCAATATTTAAAGGTGTACTTTGAACGAAATATCATTTGGTTCTATAAAAATCAAGCATACCAGAAAGTATCATTTTTAGAAAGTGCCTGATGTTTTATCAAAAACATGTAAATACATTTGTTTTATATGGAACAAGTTAGATAAAAGGAATAAACTTTTTCACATCTAGTTGACAAGAAATCCCAATTACCCTATTCTTGGTAAGAAATTCGACGCAGGGTGGAGCAGTTGGCAGCTCGTCGGGCTCATAACCCGAAGGTCGTAGGTCCGAGTCCTACCCCTGCTAAATTTTTGGTCTGATGAATGGACTACCGAATGTACAAAGGTGCACGGTAGGACGGTGATTCCTGATTCTACCAAGTTCTGGCAACTTGTTGAGGCGATAATGATCGCACGGCGGGTTGCCTTTCTTTTTGCCCTGACAACATGAATGAAACGGTTCATGAGATTTTCTTGTGGGATTTCTCCCAATCCTCTTTCGTCTTCATTCGTTTCTCAATAGCAGCTTTGATTGACCTGTTCATTGGATTCACCTTTCATACTTTTCTCATCGCAGCCTGACATCTTGTTTATACTTCTCTTTCATCCTCAACACATCCAATAGTTTTGGGAGGATGTAATCATGAAGAAGACTCTCACTGTCCTATGTGCCTTGCTTTTGACTACCGTAGCACTATTTGCAAATGGAACTGCTGAACAAAAGAGCAGTTTGCAAGTTGTCAAACCGATTGAAATCACTTTTTGGCATTCACTTGGTGACGCTGCCCGCTCAGGCTGGATTCAGCAAAGGGTGGATGACTTCAATGCATCACAAAAAAAATACCATGTGACCCAAGAAGCGAAGGGAAGCTACCGTGATACACTTCAGGCAGCCGTCCTTGCCGATAAACAAGGCAATGCCCCCAGCCTGGTGCATGTTTTTGAAGTTGGCAGCCAGCTTGCCTTCGATACCAACATATTCATGCCTGTTGGGAACATTGGGTCCTTTGATACCAGTGATTATATCAAGCCAGTGCTCAACTACTATACGATCAATGGTACCGTGAACTCCATTCCTTTCAACAGTTCTTCACCTGTCTTATACATCAACGTGGATAAGCTTGTTGCAGCGGGCTACAGTGCCGATTATGTTCCAGAAACCTTTGAAGACATGATCAAGGTCGTCGAGACGGCAAGGGAAAAAAAAGTTGCTGATGCAAACATCTCCTTCGCCTTGCATGGCTGGTATTTTGAACAGTGGATGGCAGAGCAGGGAGCTGTATTGCTTAACAATGACAACGGTCGTGCAGGTCGTGCAACCGAAGTGAATCTCACCAGTGCTGCTGCTGTGGCAATTGGAAACTTCTTATCTACCCTAGGCAAGAAAAACCTCTACTCCTACACTGGACGTTTTGAGGATTGGGACGGTAGTGACGCGATCTTCACCGGCAATAAGGCTATATTCCATATTACCTCCACAGCTGACTTGGGGAACATTTCCAGAGCTGTGGAAAAAAGCTTTACCCTTGGAGTCGGAAAACTCCCCATCCCTACCGGAGCAAAACGCAATGGTACCGTCATTGGTGGCGGCAGCATCTGGGTGACAAAGAACCATACGGAGCAGGAGCTTAAAGGAGCAAGGGACTTCGCCCTCTTCCTTACCAATACAGACAACATGGTCAGCTGGCACAAACTTACCGGCTACTATCCTGTACGAAACTCTTCTGTGGACAAACTCACCGAGGAAGGTTGGTTCTTAAGCGATGCCAAACAGTTGGTTGCCTTCAACCAGTTGTTGACCACCATTCCCAATAGTGCAACCGCGGGTGCCTTAGGCGGAACGCTTCTTGATAACCGTACCATCATGGAACAGGCAATGCAGAAAATCTTGCAGGGTGGTGACGTACAGATGGTACTCTCTGAAGCCAAAGCGATTGCTGATGCCAAACTCAAGGAATATAACGCCAACTTCTAGGTTCTCTTCTTACCGCTTCTTGCGAGGCATGCACTTTGTGTCATGCCTCGCTTTCATCTTTTGGAGTTCATCATGAAAGAAACGAATGCCGTTTTCAAATCCCGGGGGATTTCTTTTCTCTACCTTTCTCCCTCTATCCTCATCCTTCTCACCTTTATTTTTTATCCTGCTTGGAAAGCGATCATTCTCAGCTTGTATCGAAGCAACTTATTTCTTGGAACACGAAAATTCATTGGGGCAGAGAATATCCAGAACCTGTTTTGGGGACCGCTTGCTCCTGGTTTTCGCCAAGTAATGGTGCAGACCATCATATTCAGCACCTTGGTTGTGGGAATTGGTATCTCTGTTTCTCTCTTTCTTAGTGTTCAAGCGAACAAGGACATCAAAGGGGCCCGCATCTACCGAATGCTGCTCATTTGGCCTTTTGCCCTTTCTCCTGCAATTGCTGCAACCATAGCCTTGTTCATGTTCAATCCCGAGGTTGGGCTTGTCAATGCCGTTCTCCATATGAATATCCGGTGGCTTGATTCCCCTGTTCTTGCTTTCCTATTGACCGTCTGCATTGCAGTGTGGAAAAACCTTGGATACAACATCGTATTTTACCTGGCGGCGTTACAGAGCATTCCTCGTTCTCCTTTGGAAGCCGCTGACATAGATGGGGCTTCACCTGTCAAGAAATTTTGGTTGGTCACGTTTCCTTTGCTTGGACCCACTACGTTCTTTTTATTGTTTACAAACATCACCTACAGTTTTTTCGACACCTTTGGCATCATAGATATGCTGACAAGAGGCGGGCCTGTAGGCCCAGGTCCATTCTTTGACAAGGAAGGTCTTACCACGACACTCATGTACAAAGTCTACCTCGATGGATTCGGGGGAAGCAGCAACATGGGTTTTGCTGCAGCCGAGGGTTTGGTTCTGATGGCCTTCGTGGTCTTGGTCACGTTTCTGCAATTCCGTTTTCTGGGAAAGAGAATTCACTATGAAGGATAGGGGTATGAAAAAAAATGAATCACTTTGGGTGCATGCAGTCTTGATTTTTGCTTGTATCATCATCTGTTTCCCTATTGTTTTCGCCCTCATCAAGGCAACGCAGGAGAGTGGGGATGTAACCTCCGCTTCCTTGGTTCCTGGTGGGGCATTTTGGAAAAACCTTCAAATAGTATGGTATGACTATCATCTCGGATGTTACCTACGAAATTCCTTTTTCATTTCAGTTTGGGTTGCTCTAGGGAAAATCGTTCTTTCACTGTTTGCTTCCCTAGCCTTGGTCTTTTATCGTTTTAAAGGCAAGAACTTGGTTTTTGTCTTTATCATTGTAACGCTGATGCTTCCTACCGAAATGCTTATTCTTGGCCTGTTTGATCTGGTGAGTACACAACCTGCTGCTAAGCTTGTGCTTCTTCTCCAATGGATGTTCGATCCCGTAGAGTTCTTTTTTGCACCCACAAAATATGGCTTTGGTTGGGGTGACAGCTTGGTGGGGGTCGTCATGCCCTTCATGGCTTCAGCTACCGGGGTGTTTCTTTTTCGGCAACATTTTCTCTCCATTCCTCATTCGCTTGCCGATTCAGCACGCATCGATGGGGCAAATTCCTTGCAATTTCTCAGGTACATTCTCATACCTATGAGTCTCAATACCATAGGAGCCTTGGCTTTGATTCAGTTCATCTATGTCTGGGACCAGTATATCTGGCCACGTATCATCATTCGAAGGACTGCGAACCAGGTCGTTCAAGTCGGATTGAATATGATTGTATCGACTGGGGAGTCAGTGCAGTGGTCCCAAGTCATGACTGCAGTAGTGGTCGCCATGATTCCTCCCTTGCTCGTGTTTGCCCTTTTATATCGTTCCTTTATGAACGGATATGCACTCTCTTCTGAAAAATAGTAGGATAACCTTCTTGATTTCTTCTCCTTTTTGCTTTTGATGGCCGCTGTTTTGGCTTACACTTTTTCAGAAGAGGTGATCTATGCAAAGTGAGAAGGGTGTTGCCTATTGTGGTCTTGCCTGCAATCTCTGCGAGGAAGACAAAACGTGCAAAGGATGCAAAAGCGGCAGTTGTCAGGATAAGCTTTGGTGTAAACCGTATTACTGCTGTTCCATGAAGCATCTCAGGGGATGTTGGGAATGTCCTGATTTCCCTTGTGATGCCAATATATTCGATTCACCAAGGATAGTTGCGTTTGTACATTTCATTGCTCAGTACGGAGAGGAAAAACTTTTACGTTGCCTTAAGGAAAACGAAAAAAACGGTGTGAAGTACCATTACCCTGATCAGCTTATTGGTGACTATGACCAAGTATCCGGTGAAGAAGCCATTTTTTCTCTACTCATGCATGGTAAAGAAATAAATAACTCATCGCTATAAATCGACGCTTGCATTTTGGTCTCTTTGCTTTATGATGGATAGAGGCAGGGTGTTTTTCTCTGTCCCTGCAAGGGAGACTCTATGCACTGGGGCGAAGTGAGTGTTCACAAGGTTCGGCATGCCGGTTTTGCGGGTTCTTGGTATCCAGATGATGCTCATGATTTGGAAATCTTCTTAGCTCACGCTCTATCACAGGTACAGAAACCTACAGTTCCCAATCGCTTTGCCATATTGCCTCATGCAGGATTGGCCTATTCCTCTCGAGGCATAGCCCCTTTTTTTCGCCATATTCCCAAACAAGCAGAAAAACTGCTTATACTTGCACCGTCACACTATGCAAATCTTCCTTGTGATCGTTTTTCGACGGGCGATTTTGCAGAATATCAGACTCCCTTGGGTCCCATCCCCTGTTTTCCTACCGAACTTGGCATGAAAGGAAATGAACGGGCTTTGGAAAATGAACATGCCTTGGAAATGGTGCTTCCTTTTTTAGCATTGCACAACAAGCAAGGAGAGCATCGGATATCTGTCTCAGCAGCCCTCATTTCCCAAATACTCAGCAAAGAAGCAATCGATGCTTTGGTTTCTCTGCTACTTATTGAGCTGGGTGAGGCCGATCTGAAGGAAGGCAAGACCTTGATCATCGCCAGCAGCGATTTCACTCATTATGGGCGTCGTTTCGGGCATGCCCCCTATGCAACGCTTGCTCCCAGACTCCAGATGGAGAAAGTAAAGGAGCATGACCTTGCACTCTCTTTTCTGCTTGCCCAGGGGGAAGTGGAGAAGGCCTTCGATTTCTGTACCCAGCATGAAAGCACTGTTTGTGGAATCGCCCCAGCTCTCATTGTCTCAGCGCTTGCCCGTACGTTGGGATCTGTTGGTCGCGTGGAACAGTATTATACCTCGAACGATATATACCCATCTTCAGAAGATGAGTTTGTAGCCTATTCGACAATCCTTTGGAGTTGACTATGAAAAAGCCGGAACAAAAAGA
>JAQVVB010000042.1 GCA_028699215.1 Sphaerochaeta sp.
TTGGTGAAGAAGTACAGTGACCATATCGCCTATCCCATTTTCCTTTCTTATGATCAGGAACATGTAGATGATAAGAAAAAGGACAAGGACGGCAATCCTGTAAAAACCTTCGAACATAAAGTGGATCAGATCAACAGCAGTTCCGCTCTTTGGAGAAGAAGCAAGAGTGAATTGAAGAATGAGGATTATAATGAGTTCTATAAGAACACAAGCTATGACAGCGAAGATCCTCTCTTCTATACCCATACCAAGGCAGAAGGTGCAACTGAATACACCACACTCTTCTTTGTTCCTGCAAAGGCTCCTTTTGACATGAACTATGCCGACTATCGTCCAGGTGTCAAACTCTTCGTCAAGCGAGTGTACATCACCGATGATGACAAAGAATTGCTTCCCACCTATCTGAGATTTGTCCGAGGCGTCATTGATAGTGAAGATCTTCCCTTGAATGTCAGCCGTGAAATTCTGCAACAGAACAAAGTCATGTCTGCCATTCGGAACGCTTCGGTCAAAAAGTTGCTCTCTGAGTTCCAGAAAATCAGTGAACAGAATCCTGAGCTGTATACAAAGTTTGTCGAGCAGTACAACCGTCCCTTGAAGGAAGGCCTCTATTCCGACTACGCCAACCGTGATGCATTGCTTGATTTGGTACGCTTCAAGTCTTCCAGTGAAGAAGGGTACGTAAGTCTTGCTTCCTATAAGGAACGCATGAAGGAAGACCAGAAGAGCATCTACTACATCACCGGTGGAAAAGAAGCCACCTTGAAGTCCAGCCCGCTTCTGGAAGCCTATAAGAAAAAGGGATTTGAAGTTCTGGTCATGGGCGATGATATCGATGACATTGTCGTCGGTTCAATCGGCACCTATAAGGAACTTCCCTTGAAGGCGATCAACAAGAGTGGAGCTGTAGATGACTTGAAGGGTGATGAACCCGCAAAGGAATCCAAAGAATCCGAATCTCTGGTTAAGAAAATCAAGAAAGCTCTTGGAGAAAAAGTGAAGGATGTTGTGGTCTCTTCACGCCTGGTGGATTCTCCTGCAGTCGTCGTTGTGGATGAAAATGATCCTTCTGTACAGATGCAGCAGTTGCTCAAGAGCATGGGACAAGGCGATTTTGAAGAAGCCAAGCCGATTCTTGAAGTAAACGTCGATGATCCCATGGTGAAGAAGATCGAAACCAGTGAGGATGAAGGATTCATTGCAGACCTTTGTTCCGTCCTGTTGGATCAAGCTTTGCTTGCTGAGGGTGTCATGCCTAAGGATCCGGTTGCTTTTACCAAGAAGTTGCACTCCTTGCTTTCTCGCTGACAACAATTATTTTGAACGTATGGCAAGGGGGGGATTTTCCTCCCTTGCTTTTTTATGATGCCAATGGTAGGGTTTTATATCTTCAAAACAAAAGGACATAGACAATGCTCCTACATATGATGGCAATGGTTAGTGAAGCTGCAGAAACAATACCCGTGGTTACCGAGACAGAAATGAGTTTTTTCAGTGAATTGATGATCAAGCTTCATACATGGTCTCAACTTGGACCTGTTGCCTTCTTGATTACCCTCACTACTGGGCTTCTCATGATTCTGGTAGGTAAATTGCTCATTGTCTGGCTCTGCCGCATTTTGAAGAAAGGTCTATCACGGTCGAGGAAGATCAATGATCTGATGGCGCGCTTTCTTTTACAAGTGGTCAATATTGTTGGATGGGTCTTCCTCCTTATTGGATTCCTCCAGCATATGGGTATTGATATGGGTCCTGTTCTGGCAGGCTTGGGCATAACCGGCGTCATTCTTGGACTTGCTTTTCAGGAAACGATTGGAAACCTCCTCAGTGGTGTGATGATCGTCATCAACGCCCCCTTTAGAATTGGGGATTATATCGATTCCGGTTCTTTCTCAGGAACGGTCACCGACATGGATATGATCTGTGTCATTCTCTCCACACCAGATAACAAGAGGATCACCATTTCAAATAAGTTGGTTTGGGGAAGTCCCATTGTGAACTATTCCAACATGGATAAGCGAAGGGTCGATCTGATCGTCAGCGTCCCCTATGGTTCGGATGTCCAGCTGGTGAAACAGGTGATATCTGGTATTTTCAGCACCTATGAAGAAATTCTTCCCGATCCTGCTCCTACCATTGAAGTGAATAAACTCAGTGCTTCTTCGGTGGACTTCATAGCCCGTCCTTGGACAAAACCCCAAGACTATTGGAAGGTTTTCTGGCGTTTTCAAGGTGAAATTTGCGGTAAGCTAGAAGAAGTGGGTCTTTCTGTCCCCTTCGACCAATTGGATCTGCACATCATTGATGCACCAAAAGCATAAACTTATTCTTGTTGTAATTCCTTGTCCTTGCTTGTAATGCAGTGACCTGTCACCAAGGAGCAGAACTCTTGGGTATCTGCAAGAATGAACTGAGCGAACGTGGACTTCTCTCTCCAAGGACGAGATCCGAACAAAAGGGTGATGATGCTGTCTTGTGTTTCCACCTCAACAGTAAAATGAGTGAATTTTCCATTTTCCAGCGTATCGTGCTTTGAAGTGCAGGAAAGAACCTCTGAAAAAGGAATCAGGTAGAAGGCATCCTTGAGCGTGATGCCCATCATTCTCTTTGCATTGTCAAAGGTAAGGAGGATTCCTTCATTCAAGTCGTTGATGTATCCATGCTTCTCATCGAATGAGATCTTGTTTTTTTTCATCTCTTCGAAGGCTTTGTTTTCTAGCGTTGTCAAGGTCTGTTTATAGAGGGCAACCGAGTTTTTCTTTTTCTTCTTTCCTGCTGTAAGTGCATAGAGGTTGAAAAGTGTCAGCAAAATCAGGGCAAACATCAGGATGTATTCAAAAACTTTTGAAAATGTCATGGAAAGCCTCCGAGTCGACAATAGCAAGAGAGTCAACAGTTTGTAAAGGCATCGGCTTCATGCTACTATTTTATCAGTGGAGATAACAGGTGACAAAAATATTGGTGGTCGTTCCGTATCGGGACTTGCAGGATGCATTTGAGAAAGTCATTACTACCTTCGATCTCGATGGCATATCCATTACAACGACACATTTCATCGGTACTGATTATACAGTCATCAAAGACCTGGATGCCGATATCATCGTTGCAAGAGGCATTACCGCCAATGCCATTGCAATGCAAAGACCTTCTGTACATGTTGTCCCCATCGTCTTGGGTAGTGGAGATCTCCTTGAGGCTCTCGCACAGGCAAAGGAAATCAGCAATCCTTGTTCTATCGGCATCATCACCAACGATCAACTGGGAAGGGACGATCGCATATCCTATTTAATGGGGTGCCCTGTTGTCGTTGAACAAGTAAACGACCAGCAAGATGTAAAGAATGCAATTCAATCTCTACAAGAACGAGGATGCACGGTTTTTGTCGGTGGACTTACCATGTGTCAGATTTGTGAAGACAATTCCTTGAAGTACGTACATATCAAGACAGGATATCAGGCTATTGTTCATGCGATAGAGGATGCCATTGCCGCAGCTCGCTCGTTGGATAGGGCAAAGACCAGAGGAAATCTTTTGGGAACGGTACTGAACAATGCAACCTATGCGTTGTTTGCCATCAACAGCTATGGTGTGGTCATTGCAGGCAACAAACAAGCAGAAAAACTCTTTGATGTCTCTCCTCTTGAAGGAAAATCCATAGATGTTATATACAAGGGAAGCAAATGGTCCCAGACGGTCATTTCTGGAAGTGCCATTGAAGAACTCCAGACTATCTCGGGACAACAGATTTTAGTGACCCAACAGCCGATCAATGTTGATGAACAGACCTTTGGAGTTCTTTTTACCTTTCAGAATGCCGAAGCCATCAGGCAGACAGAACATAAGATCAGGACGGAGCTGAATAGGAAAGGGCTCATCGCCAAGTATACGTTTGACGATATTGTCACGTGTAATTCCCACATCCTGCAACTTGTGGAAAAAGCAAAGCGATTCAGCCAGGTCAATGGCACCGTCCTGTTACTGGGGGAAACGGGAACCGGAAAGGAGTTGTTTGCCCAGAGCATCCACAACCATTCTCCGCGCTCTCGAGAACCCTTCGTCGCGGTAAACTGTGCAGCGCTTCCTGAACAGCTGTTGGAAAGTGAACTGTTCGGGTATACAGAAGGAGCCTTTTCTGGAGCAAGCAAAGGAGGGAAGATCGGCCTTTTTGAACTGGCTCATAAAGGAACCCTCTTCCTTGATGAGATAGGGGAGATGCCCATTGTTCTACAGGCCAAGTTGCTCAGAGTCCTTCAGGAGAAAGAAGTCCGGAAAATTGGTGCCGATATGGTGATACCTGTCGATGTACGGGTCATCAGCGCTGCAAACAGCAACATCATCGAAAAGGTCAAGGAAGGAAAATTCCGTCTTGATCTTTTCTATCGGATCAGCCTGCTCAATATTCAAATCACTCCTCTTCGAGAACACAAGGATGACATTGGCATTCTGTTCAGACATTTTGTGTCTCTCTATTGTCGACGTCACGAACAAGTTGTTCCACAAATATCTGAAGATGCAGTTGAAGCACTCAAACGGTTTTTTTGGCCGGGAAACATCAGGGAATTACGCAATGCCGCGGAACGTCTTGCAATATTGCATGCTTCATCAAAGGTTGGGGAAAAAGAGATTGCGTTGTTGGATATTGGTGCTACCAGTTTGTATTCTGATGCGATGACTCCTTTAGTACCGAAGAAACAGAGCCTCGGTGCTTCGATGTCAGATCAGCAACTCTATCAGGAGTATCTTGCAAGTGGTTTGAAAAAAGAAGTATTCGCGAGGCAAATGGGAATGAGTAGGACTACGCTGTGGAGAAAGTTTGCCCGGTTTGAAGAGTAGAAACAGTATTTGTTTCAAATATGTTCCATGTTGAAACATGAAACAATTATTGAAACAAGAAACAAAAATTATGAAAGTTTGATTAAAAAAGTAAAAACAAAGTATGCATTCCTGTAATTATTTTGTTCTTCTGGAATTAAGTGTATACAATAAAAGTAAAATTCCATAATTGTATACAATTAGATAAAGTTGGCACATAACTTGCTCCTAGTACAGTGACCGGAGAAAAACAATGTCTTTCGGTGATTATGTACAAAAGGGAGTTTCTGATGAACGAGAAACCTGTATTAGGAATATTGCTTGGTGATGGTGCCGGAGTTGGTCCGGAAATAGTGGCAAAACTTGCCGTATCAGATTTTTTTGCACACTATTGTGCTCCTATACTCATAGGGGATGCAAGAATTCTCCAGCGCGCATTCACCATCATCGGATCTTCTGTTCCTCTTCAGATCATTGAAACCGTAGAGCAGGCAGATTGGAACAAAGGCCTTCCCATACTTGACCAGAAGGATCTTGATCCTACCCAAGTTGCCATTGGTGAATTGAATGTACTTTGTGGAAAAGCCAACCTGAAAATGCTTGAAGTTGCCGTCAACCTGTTCAAAGAGAAGAAGATTGAAGGATTTTGCTTTGCTCCCCTGAATAAAGCCGGTATGAAGGATGCTGGATGTAAGTTTGAAAGCGAGCACCATTTCATGGCGGATCTGTTTGGACACACTGAACCCTTTGGGGAAATCAATGTAGTCGGTGAGCTCTGGACTACCAGAACAACCAGCCACATTCCCATCAGTGAAGTTAGCAAGAGCCTTTCAGTGGAGAAAATCCTTCGTGCAGTACGTCTTGCTGATACTTCATTGCGTACAAGCGGCATCAAACACCCAAGGCTTGCGTTGGCTGCCTTGAATCCCCATGCTGGTGAAAACGGGCAGTGTGGACGTGAAGAGATCGACATCATCGCTCCTGCCATCAAGGAAGCCCAAAAAATGGGTATCGATGCAACCGGCCCCTATCCCAGTGACATTACATTCATCAAGGCTTTTCGTGGAGAATTTGATGGCGTAGTGACCATGTATCATGACCAAGGCCAGATTGCACTCAAGCTCAAAGGGTTCGACGAAGGCATCACCATAGCAGGAGGTCTTCCTGCTCCCATCGTAACATGTGCCCATGGAACAGCTTTTGATATTGCAGGAAAAGGTATTGTAAAGACCAGTTCGTTTGAAAATGCCGTAAAAATGGCCAGCAGGATGGCTAACCATCTTAGTGGTCGTAAATAAGGGAGTAGTACTGTGGAAAAGTCGAAATACAAGCTTACATTCAAAGGAATCATCCCAATTTTTACCATACTTGTTTCAGTGATTTTCATCTATTTTGGATTCACTAAATATGGGTTCTGGGATCCTATGAAGGGACCGAAGCCAGGATTCGTTCCTGTTCTTATTTCCTTCCTTCTGCTCGGCATCAGCTTGCTTGCTCTTTTTACCTCCCTCAAGGAGGAGGCTCCAGAGTTTCCGAAAGACAACTGGTATTGCGTCCTTGGTATGGTAGCTCTGGTCATAGGGTCCTTCATCATTGGCCTGATTCCCTCGGTGATCGTGTATTTGCTTGTTTGGCTGAAACGCTTTGAGAAAGTCAGCTGGAAAAGCACCTTCATTGTCATGGCCATCGTACTTGTCATTGTTATCGGTGTTTTCGTCATGTGGCTCGGAATAGATTTCCCCAAAGGTATCATTCTCGACGCGATCTTCAGGTAGGGGGTATCGGATATGGATAATCTGCTCATGCTCATGCAGGGCTTTACGGTAGTATTGACAGTCCAAAATATTTTAGCGTGTCTCTTTGGTGCATTTCTCGGAATCATCGTAGGGGCAATGCCTGGGATTGGATCGCTTGCTGGAGTAGCTCTTCTGTTGCCCTTGACCTACAAGTTCAACCCGACTACTGCAATCATCATGCTGGGAGCCCTCTACTATTCGAATATGTATGGTGGTTCGTATAGCGCGATTCTTCTGAATATTCCTGGTGATAGTCCAGCTATCATGACAACCCTGGATGGCTATCCAATGGCCACCAAGCGCAAAAGACCAGGACAAGCGTTATTGACAGCCAATATGTCCTCCTTCATCGGTGGCACCATCGGCATGCTGATTTTGACCTTCATGGGACCAGCTCTTGCAGATATCGGGCTTAAGTTCGGTCCTGCTGAAATGACAGCCCTGTTGCTTGTTGCCATGACCAGCATCGGTTGGTTGGTTGGAGATAATCCCGTCAAGGGGTTGCTGTTGACTTGTTTGGGTATTTTGATTGCTGCTATGGGAATGGATACGCTCAGCGGGGTCCCCCGATATGATTTTGGAAATATTTACTTGTTGGGTGGGGTTCCTTTTACTCCCTTTGTCATCGGTATGGTCGGTTTTGCCCAGGTCATCCGTTTGATGGGTGACCGCAATAAGAAGACCGAGTCCAAGATTGAGCAAAATCTTACCATCAAGGGAAGCCTGCTTACACTCCATGATTTCAGACGTCTGCTTCCTCCTGCGATCAGAAGTGGTTTCTTGGGAACCTTTGTAGGTGTACTACCCGGTGCAGGAGCCACTACAGGTGCCTTTTTAGGGTATGCCACACAGAAGGCCTTTAAAAATGAAGAGATGCTTGGAACCGGAGCAATAGAGGGTATTGCCTCTTGTGAAGCTGCAAACAATGCAGCCGCAGCTGGTGCTTTTGCTCCTTTGTTGGCCTTGGGAATTCCTGGTTCAGGAACCGGAGCGGTCCTGCTTGGTGGACTGATGATGTGGGGACTTAACCCCGGCCCTCTTTTGTTCACCACCAACCCTGAATTTGCCTGGGGCTTGATCGCCAGCCTGTTCATTGCAAACATCCTCACGCTCATCATTGCCCTTGGAATCATTCCTTTCCTCATCCGCATTCTCTCCGTCCCCATCAAATTGTTGATTCCAATTGTTTCAATCATTTGTCTGGTGGGCTCTTACAGCACAACCTACTCAATGTATGGAGTATTTGTAATGTTGATCTCGGGGGTTTTCGGCTACATCTTCGAAAAGAGCGGATACAGCACGGCTCCAATGCTTTTGGCTTTCGTCCTTGCTCCGCTTCTTGAGTCGAACATGAGAAAAGCCTTCATCATCAGTCAGGGAAGTATGGATATTTTCTTTGATAAACCGATTGCATTGGCCTTCATCATAGTTTTGTTTCTCTTGATCCTGTTTCCGATCGTTCGTTTTCTGCTCACCAAGTTTGGCGTTCTGAAAAAGAAAATTGCCAAATAATCACCAAGTATTACTGGCTTTGTGCCCGTATATAAAAAAGAAGGAGTACAACATGAAAAAGTTTGCTACCGTATTGCTGCTGATTTCTCTCTCAATTTCCTTGTTCGCACAGGGCGGAGCTGAAGCTCAGGGCGGAGCTTTTTCTCCGAGTCGTGACATCGAATGGACCGTTACCTCCAGTCCTGGTGGTGGTTCTGACATCTACACCCGTATGATCAGCGACCTTGCATCAAAGATGGATTTGGTGGAGAAAAACTTCCTCATCAATTACAAGACCGATGGTGGTGGTGAAGTCGGTAGACTTACTGTTTCCCGCACCAAGGGCGACCTTGCGAATCACTCCTTATTGACCTTCAATAGCGGAGACCTCATGCCGATGCTCAAGAATACTGACAATCGCATTGAGAATTTCACTCCCATTGCCGTCATGGCCGTAGACAAGCAACTGCTCTACATTGGTGAGTATTCTCAGTACACTTCGTTTGCAGAGGTTCTCAAAGCCATCGAAGGTGGAAAGTCTGTCGTGATTGCTGGTTCAAAGGGTGACGACATCGCTACCTATGAGGCATTGATTGAAGAGCTTGGTATCAACGAGAACCAGCTTTCCTTCATCACCAACGATTCCACCAGTGCTGCCATCACCTCCATCCTTGGTGGACATGTGGATCTGTGTATGTCCAAGCCTGCTGCTGCTTCCCAGTATGTACTGGCAGGTAAGCTCAAACCGATTCTTGCTCTTTCTCAGACCCGTTTTGCCGGCAACCTCAGTGAAGCTCCTACGCTCAGTGAAGTTGGAAATTACAAGAATGTTGAAGTTCCTGTATGGCGCGGTATTGTCGGACCCAAGGATATGAGCCCTGAAGCTGCTGCTTACTACAGCGCAATGGCAAAATCCGTCAGTGATTCCGAAGCATGGAAGAACGACTACATTCTTAAGAATGGTTTGCTCAGCGAGTTCAAGGGAGCAGAAGAAGCTGCTGCTTTCATGGCTGCTTTCCAGGCAACCTACTTGAAGAAAATAGGTAAGTAACAAATAAAGGAAACGGGGGAGTGGAAACACTCCCCTTGTTCCTACGATTCCCCTCTGTGAGGTAATGTATGAAACGCATAGTACTGATCCATACAGTAAAGAGCGTGTATGAAACATTTGAGAAGGATTTGCTGTCTGTAGTGGGCAATGTCAAGATCCATAATCTACTTGATGATTTTTTGGCAAGCGATCCCGCTGACAGAGGTTTTTTTTCCATTGACAACAAAATGCGTCTTATGCACGACTTGCAGAGTGCCGATCTGACGGGTGCCGATCTCATCGTGGTCACCTGTTCGACGCTTACTCCTCATGTGGTTGCTGCAAGACCATTTTTCACTACACCTCTGATTGCCATTGATGATGCCATGTGTAGCTTGGCAGTAAAGGAAGGGAAGAGGATCATGGTTCTTGCAACTGCAGAATCTACAGTGAATCCTACGCTGGAAAAGCTGGAAGCTGAGGCAAAGCTGCAAAAAAAACAGGTTTTCCTATCCTCTCTCTGCTGTCCTGAAGCCATTGTACAACTACGATCCGGGCATAAGGCAAAACACGACAAGCTGGTTCTGGAAATGGCTCGTGAAGTCAAGGATTTTGATACCATTGTGCTTGCGCAGGCTTCCATGGCCCACCTTCAGGATCTTGTACAGGCCCAGACAAGGATTCGCACCCTTTCATCCCCACAGCTTTGCATCAAGGCAATTGCTGAACGTTTGGAGCATAGAGATGGACGTTGATGTAAAACGCTATATGGAAGTAGGCATCATCCATCATATGGTCTACCAAAAGGTGTTTTCCGATGAAGCTTGGTTTGAGAGAAGTTTCAGGACGCTGCTTGAAGATCCTTTCTTTGATGTCATTGAAACTGCAGAGAGCCCCTTTGCTTCCATGCCTGGAAAAATTCGCTCTTGGGTTGATCAAGCTCATGTGAAAGTGGCATACGGTGGACAAAGCCGTACTCTCTCTAGAAAACTGAACATCAATGCATTGGACAAGAGTGAGAGAAACAAGGCCTTGGAAACCCTTAAACAGGGAATCGATGAAGCTGCAGAGATGGGAGCGTTCGGTTTTTCCTTTCTCAGCGGCCACTATGAGAACAATCGTATTGATGAGGCCATGGATGCTTTGGTGGAAAGCTGTTGTATCTTATGCGAGTATGCCAAGCAGTATCATCTTCCTCTGTGTTTGGAAGCTTTTGATCATGAAATTGATAAAAAGGCGCTCATCGGACCGTCTTTTAGGGCAAAAGAAATGTGCCAAAGGGTCTGTTCTGTAGAACCTTCTTTTGGGTTGTTGGTTGATTGCAGCCATATCCCCATGATAGGGGAGACCTTGGATGAGAATCTTGATCCTGTCGTTGGGTTTGTAAAGCATGCCCACATGGGGAATACGGTGATCAAAGACCGCACAAACCCCTCCTATGGAGATACTCATCCCAGGTTTGGATTCCCCGGCAGTGAAAATGATACGGAATATCTAAGCAGATATCTAAAGAAGCTCATTGAAATCGGCTACTTGGAAAAAGACCATCCAAGACCGGTGAGTTTTGAAGTCAAACCTCAGGCAGGAGAGGAGAGTTCCTTGGTGCTTGCCAATGCAAAGAGAACGTTGAATAGAGCTTGGTTATACGTATAGACTAAAGTTGATAATGGTATACAATCAGTAAATTTGGAGCTGTTCTTTTTCTAGAATAAGCATTTATTTAACATTAATAAAGCATATAAATATAGGTAATAAAAAATAATAAAATTATGCTTGACGGGTAAATATACCCATGATAGCATACTGTATACAGTATACAAAACATCAATGGAGAGTGCATCATGAAAAGAATCGTATCTTTGTTTCTTGTTTCCTTAGTTCTTATTTCAACAATCTTTGCAAGTGGAGCTGAAGAAAAACAGACCGCAGCATATCCTAATAAGACCATCCAGATGGTCGTACCGTATGGAGCAGGTGGTGGTGCTGATATTTCGATCCGTCTGCTCACCAAGTATCTTGAGAAGGAACTTGGTCAGAAGTTTGTGGTACAGAACGTAAGTGGAGGAAGTGGAACCATCGGTTTTACTCAACTTGCCAATGCAAAGCCTGATGGGTATACCTTGGGGTACTTCTCTTCGACCCAGAGCAATGACAGTTTGTTGTTTGAAGGCATCACGTATGGCGATACCTCCTTCACTCCCATTTCGCTGTTTGCAAGCGATCCACATATTGTCATTGCTTCCAAAGCGTCAGGAATCACTACCATGCAGGATTTGATCGATGCAGCTAAAAAGAATCCAGGTGGACTGACGTTTGGTCTCGGTGGTGCCTGGACCAGTCATGACTTTTTACGCATGAATCTTGAAAATGTAGCGGGAGTTGAATTCAAGAGAATGGTATTCCAAGGTGGAGCCGCTGCTGTTACCGCGGTTGCCGGAAACAACTGTTCAGTTGCCGTACCGTTTGTCAGTGAGGCCTTGGCCCAGATTGAGGCTGGTAATGTTGTTCCCATTGCCATTTCCAGTGCCAACCGTTCAGATCTTGCTTCTAGCATTCCTACCATCAAGGAATCTGGATTTGATTTTGAACATACCATGTGGAGAGCCCTGGTGGGTCCTGCTGGTTTGAGTGCTGAAGTGGTTTCCACCATTGATGGTGCAATGGCAAAAGTAATGGCAAATCCTGAATTCCTTGCAGAAGCCAAGGCAGCAGGAGTGTTCACTGAATATATGGACACCAAGGATTTTTCAGTGTTCTATGAAGAGAACCACCAATTGTATAAAAAACTCATCGAGAATGCTCTACTTGAAAAATAGGTGGTTTTGCATCGCTTTTCCGGACAGCGCAAGCTGTCCGGATTCTATGGGAGGTATCTATGTATAAATTGACAGGCAACAGGGTGTTCCTTCTGTTTTTTGGAATAGTACTCATTGCCTTTACCACACAATTATCAAAAATTCCTGATGGAGCAAAGGCCTATCCTTTGTTTTTGCTTGTCTGCAGCTATGTTGTCAGCATTGTTCTGTTTATCCAACCGCAGAAACAGGAAGAAAAGATCGGGAAGGAAAATGCCTTGAGAATCGCCCTGTTTGCTGTGATGATCGGCATTTCTCTGCTGCTGTTGACCCGAATCGGCTATATTCTTTCTACGCTGATCTTTCTATATGCAGGCTTATGGTATCTGAAACTGAAAAAGGGAATGCTCTTCTTTGTCTTTCCCCTTGTCCTCACGCTATCCATGTACTTCCTGTTTACTCGGGGTCTTTCTGTAATTCTTCCTGAGGGTTCCTGGGTTTCCCTTACACTATAGGAGGCTTTTATGCTGTCAAATCTTCTTTTGGGTCTCCAAGGTGCATTCACATTGGAAAATCTGTTGTTTGAGCTTGCCGGTGTTGTCATCGGAATCATATTCGGTGCACTTCCAGGGTTTAGTGCCACCATGGGTGTTGCCGTTTTTGTTCCATTCTCCTATGTCCTGGAACCGGGTGCAGCCATGTTGTTACTAAGTGGCGTGTATTGTGGAGGTGTCTATGGAGGATCGATTCCTGCTGTCCTGATCGGCATTCCCGGTACTCCTGCAAGTGTTCCCACCAGTCTGGAAGGTCGTGCAATGGTCCAAAAAGGGAAGAGCGGAGAAGCTCTTGCCATGGTGACTTTTGCTTCAGCCTTTGGAGGATTCATTTCTTCTGTGGCCCTGTTGTTGTTTGCTCCTCTGCTTGCAATCGTAGCATTGAAGGTCGGGCCTCCTGAACAGATGATGATTGCCCTTTTTGGCTTGAGTGTCGTTTCAATGCTAAGTGTGGGCAATATGATGAAAGGGTTGTTTGTTGGATTTGTTACCCTGCTCATCGCAACCGTAGGTCAGGACCCCATGCTTGGGTTCCCTCGTTTCACCTTTGGAAACTTTCAGCTGACCGGTGGTCTTGAGACGGTATCTGTGTTGATCGGTCTGTTCAGTCTGCCTGAAGTGTTCAAGATGTTGGAGAGTAAAAAGGAGAATGACAAGGCTTCTGTAGTGAGCAAAATGAAGCTGAGTCTGAAAGACATAAGCTCAAACACGGTTAATCTTATTCGTTCAACCATCATCGGCATAGCAATTGGCATCATCCCGGCTGCAGGTCCAGATATCGCTTCGTTTCTTTCGTATAATGAGGCCAAAAAAGCCAGCAAGCAGCCTGAAAAGTTCGGCCAT
>JAQVVB010000329.1 GCA_028699215.1 Sphaerochaeta sp.
GATTCAAGATATCGTCTGACTTTGTCCTTGGTTTCAGCGTCAAGGGTGTCATACCAGCCACGGGTGGTGTTATTGTCATGCGTGCCGGTGTAGATGATGCTGTTGTACTGGCAGTTATGGGGAAGATATGCATTGGTGGTATCAAGTTTGCCTTTGGTAAGGCCAAAAGCGAACTGTAGGATTTTCATCCCAGGCAGGTTGTTTGTATCCCGCAATGCTTCCACATCGGGGGTGATGACCCCTAAATCTTCAGCAATGAGCGGTATATCCTCTCCAAGTGCGGCCTTTAGTGCAGAGAGTAATTTGGCACCAGGTGAGGGGACCCAGGATCCTTTGATGGCTGTATTTTCACCTTGGGGAACTTCCCAGTAAGCAGCAAAGCCCCTGAAGTGGTCAATACGAATGATGTCACAAACTTTGAGTGTCTGCTCGATACGCCGAATCCACCAGGAAAAACCTTCTTTTTCATGCTCTGTCCAGTTATAAACCGGGTTTCCCCAGAGTTGTCCGTCAGCAGAGAAAGCATCCGGAGGGACGCCACTCGAGGCCGTTTGCACTCCTTCTTCATCCATTTTGAAAAGGTGACGGTTTGCCCAGGCATCAACACTATCGGGTGCTACAAAAATGGGGATGTCGCCGATGATCTGTACACCGTTTTGGTTGGCATAGGTTTTTACTTTTTCATATTGGGTAAAAAAGAAGAATTGTTGTACTTTGATTCTCTGGATGTCAGAACCATAGGTTTTTTGGGCCTGAGCAAGGGCTTGGGGAACACGCAAACGCAATTCCCTTGGCCAGATTGTATGCCATCGGGAGTCATTGTAGACTTTGCAAAGCACCTGGTAGAGAGCATAATCATCCAACCACCAGCTGTTGCTTGAGCAAAATGCATCAAACCGGGCACGAACTTCACTTTCTGCATGTACCAGAAAGGTGTCGGCGGCTTTATCCAGCAGGGGTTCTTTATAGGTGCGCACCTGATTATAATCGATGCGATCAGTAGAGAACTGAGGATGGTACAAGACGTCTTCAACTTCCAGATAGCCGTCGTAGGCTAGGCTTTTCAAGTCAATGAGCAGTTCGTTTCCCGCAAACGTTGAACGCGCAGCATAGGGAGAATCTCCGTAACCGGTAGGGCCAAGCGGAAGTATTTGCCAAAGTGTTACCTTAGCGTGCTTAAGCAAGTCGATGAAGGCAAGAGCTTCATCATCTAGGCTTCCTATTCCATACACGGAAGGAAGTGAGGTTGGGTGCATCAGCACGCCGCATCGTCTTTTTAGGTGTTCCATGCCTGTAACTATACTGCATTATCCTTGTTTATGACTATTGGTGATGGTAAACCATTTCGTTTCTCCTTGCTTGTTCTTACCCTAAAAATAGGTTATACTGACGTCATGAGTTCAGTGCAGGAAAATGTTCAGTTTGCTATTGGGGACCACGTGGTTTACCCACTCCAGGGTGTAGGCGTAATAAAACGCATCGAAGAACGTACCTTTAGAGGTGCGCCGACTCTCTATTATGTCATCTATCTGGATATCTCTGATATGACGGTGATGATTCCTATTGATAAATCAGATGAGATGGGAATCAGGGCAATCGTAGATCAGAAAGAAGCCCAAGAAGCCATAGACACCATTTCCAGCAAGTATGAACCCATGCCTGTTGACTGGAAACTACGGTACCAGATGAATGTAGATTTGCTTAAGCAAGGTTCCATCGCTTCCATAGCGAAAGTGGTCCAGGCTCTCTATCATAGGAGCAAGATCAAGGAACTTCCCGTTCAGGAACGCAAGCTCTATGACAATGCACTTAGGTTGCTCATTGATGAGACTGCTTTTTCCATGAACAAAGACAAGAAAGAGATCGAGCTGCTCGTTTTCTCCAAACTGGAGAAATAACATGGGCTTTCCTCAACATGCTGTCATAGTCACTGCTGCAGGTAGCAGTGACCGGTTCAACGACAAAGGACAGGGAGTGAAGAAAGAGTATCTTTCCATTGATGGGCACACGGTACTCTATCGTTCAGTCGTTCCTTTCTTACAGATTCCCAACTGCATGGCCATCATTGTCACCTGTCCTGAAGGAATGGAGAGTGAGTGTGCAGTAGCTCTTGAGGATGTCTTCGAGCAGAACATTGCACCGGTCATTGTAGTCAAGGGTGGAAAAAATAGGCAGGAATCTGTCTTCAATGCACTCAAGATGCTTATCTCCATGGATCTCCCCATTGAATATGTCGCCATCCATGATGGAGCCAGATGTTATGTCTCCCCTTCCCTGATCATCCGTACACTCGCTACTGCTACCGTGTTTCAAGGAGCAGTACCTTGTACTCCTCCCACTGATGCTTTGAAGCAGATTGATGAAAACGGTATGGTTGTCGGTCATATTGAACGAAGCAAAACGGTAGCTGTTCAGACACCTCAGATATTCCACTTCCCTGAGATTTTCCTTGCACATCAAAAAGCAATGGACAACGGTCAGACATATGTGGATGATACCGAGATTTTCACAGATTTCGGCCAAATTGTCGGAGTTTGCGAGGGAGAACGGGAAAATAAGAAAATCACGTATATCGAAGATATTCCTGATGCTGAGAAGCAAATCAAAGAGTATCTGGAAAATCTCGAGAAAGGAAAACAGAGCGCTCAAGTTGCTATGGATTTCCATCGGGCGATAGACGAAGTGAAACAGGAACAGGCGAAAAAATGAGGATCGGCAGTGGTTGGGATATCCACCCTTTGGTGGAGAACAGAAAGCTCATGCTTGGTGGATGCATCATTCCTTCCGATAAAGGAGAAGCAGGCCATAGCGATGGGGATGTTCTTGTCCATGCAATCATTGATGCTCTCTTAGGAGCAATGGCAAAGGGTGACATCGGTTCTCACTTTCCAGACAACGATCCCGCTTACAAAGATGCGGACAGCCTGAAATTGCTAAAGCAGGTAGTCGAACAAGAACTTTTTCCCTATTTGATTGAAAACCTCGACACCACCATCATTTTGCAGCAACCCAAGCTACGACCGTATATTGACACCATCAGAGAAAAGCTGGCGCAAACGCTCAATTTGCGTCTTGACCAAGTATCAGTCAAAGCAAAAACCGCGGAAGGATTGCTCAATGAATTGGGCTCTGGTGATGCTGTCATCGCCCAAGCTACCGTGCTTCTTTCCTAAAATCAGTGTTGACACAGTAAGTTATTTTATTCTATAGTTGCTCGTGCGCCCAGGTGGCGGAATTGGTAGACGCACTAGGTTCAGGTCCTAGCGGGGTCACACCTGTGAAAGTTCGAGTCTTTTCCTGGGCA
>JAQVVB010000330.1 GCA_028699215.1 Sphaerochaeta sp.
GGATGCATATCAAACGTGACTTCCTTGCATGGTATGAAAAGACAAAGCCTGATTTCATCGTATGCACCAATTTTCTGGGCGGCAACATCATCACTCCCATCGTGCAGAACCTGCACCTTGATATCCCCGTCTTTTGTTATGCTGCCGATGCATTCAACAACCCAACTGCTGGGTACAATCCAAAGATCGATTGTATGTACATCCCAACCTTCTTGGGGAGAGACCTGTTGATAAAAAAAGGATTCGCTCCTGAACAAGTGAAGGTCTGTGCTTTCCCACTACAATCCACCATTTCCCGTCTTGCTTTTCTTACAAGGCAAGAGGCAAGAAAAAAGCTTGGGCTCTCCAACATGTTCACCATACTGTTGAATTTTGGAGGGGAAGGCATAGGCAATACAGAATTCTTGCATGAAGTCGTCAAACACAAGCTGCCTTGGCAAATTGTCGTGGTAGGAAATCTTTCCGACACAACACTGTCACAATTTGCTCGCTTCCAAGAAAAACATCCTGAATTCACTCTTCATACTCCAGGGTTTGTCACGAACATCGGAGAGTATATCTATAGTTGCGATGTCCAGGTGGGAAAAGCTGGAGCAAATTCCTTGATGGAGTCGATGGCACTTGCACGGCCCTTTCTGGTGTCGGATCTTTTGTATGCCGCAAGAGACACCACCACATTCTTACAAAAACATCAGGTTGGATGGACAGAAAACCACACAAGCAGGCAGGTCGACATACTTCAGCAATATTATCAGAATCCTAACGAGCAGAAGGCCATGGAAGAGAGGTTCGCTTCACTACCCCTAGCATTCGACAGTGATGCTTTTCTCCAGATGCTCCTCGAAGACACGCAGAGATTTCATTCAGAAAAAGAGGTCCAACAGTATGCTCCATAAACCTGATTGCCTCTTGTCGTTTGCTCAATTTTTCCTTATTCTTTGGTTATTATGCGAATAGCGTTATTATATGTTGATGCAGGAAAAGGCCACATCACTCCTGCGAAAGCGCTCTCTGATGCCTTTGAACAATTAGGCCATACCACCGTTGTAGAAAACCTCTTGCTTGATACTTGCAAGGCTCCCCTTGTCAACTGGATAAGCAAGCACAATTGGCGGCTCATGCTGCATATTCCACGTCTGGAAAAGATAATCGACGCAAAAACCGATTCTCCTTTCAACGCTCAACTCATACGCTTTTTTTCCACTCATTCGCATGCATCGAAGGATTTCAAAACTTGGTTCGACCACAACAGACCTGATTGCATTGTGGTGACCCATTTTCTGGCAGCTAATCTTATAAAACCTATCGTCGATAAACTTCAACTGGACGTTCCAGTATTCGAATACGCCGCTGATGTGTTCTTCACCCCCAATGCAGGAATCAACTCCAATTTGGACAAGCTCTATATATGTACCGAAATCGGCAAGAAACTGAGCATAGAACAAGGACAGAGTGAAGATACGATTACGATTTGTCCCTTTCCCCTCAAACAATCCATGATGCACTTCAAGCCACTTTCAAAGCAAGAAGCAAGAAAGAAACTGGGACTCAAAGATCAATTCACCGTACTGCTCAATTTGGGTGGCGAAGGTATTGGTAAAACCGACATCCTTGAAGAAATGGTGAAACGTAATCTTCCATGGCAAGTCGTAACGGTAGGATCGTTGAGCAAGACCACAGAATTATTGTATCAACAGTTTAGGGATAACCATCCGGATTTCAGTCTCATCAGCCCGGGGTTCGTCGACAACATACAGGACTACATCTGTGCTTGCGACGTGCAGGCAGGAAAAGCCGGAGCGAATGCATTGATGGAGTCGCTCTACCTACGTCGTCCATTTTTGGTATCCAATCTGCTCTATGCAGCCTGGCCTACCAAGGATTTTATGGAAATCCACCAAGTGGGTTGGGTTGAAAACAGTAGTAAAAAGCAGGTCGACATACTGCAACATTTCTGTGAAGACAAACAAGCGCAACAAGATATGGAGCTTCAATTCGACACACTCCCCCTCAGCTTCGACAGCGACGCATTGGCCTCAATGATGCTTCGTGATGCCCAGGCTTATTACGATGAACTTTCTTCAAGGAAAATTCTCGGGTAACTCTGCACCCTCCATTTTATTCACATTCTTAAACAGAGTATTTCTTTACAACTGATTCTCAGTTGGGTAAGATTGTACCAGCAGACAATTTAGGAGTACCTGTTGGAACATGTCATAGCGTTTGTAGAAAAACATAATAAATTCATCCTCATCCTTATTTTCCTGATCACCCTCTTCTTTGCGCTGCTCATTCCTCAATTAGAACTGAATTCTGAATACATCACCCTTCTGCCTCCAGATCCAAAACACGAAGCGCTGAAAGCAGAAATCATGGGCGACCGTCTTGAATATCCAGGAGATCTCTACTTCATGGTGGAAGGTCCGAAAATCTTTGAAAAAGAGACCCTCCAAGCCATAGAAGAGGTTCTCGCCCAACTCGATGCATTTGATGAATTGGGAGAATCCCTTTCTCCCTTCGAGTTTGTAACGGTGCAGAAAAAGGGAACCAGACTGGCTACACTACCCACGACCACCCATAAAAAAGGGACTATCTGGACACAAGAAGAAGCCGATACATTCAAAGAAAGAGTACTGCAAGATGAAATCTCAAGGGGATTGCTCACTTCTCCTGAGGGAGATGCCTTGTTGTTCTTCTATGCAACCAAGGATTTAGGAAAAGACCAGAAGGCAAAGAATGAGGAGTTCAGTCGAATCATCAGAACCTTGGAAAGCTATGCAAAGGTTTATATCATCGGTACTCCCTTGTTTGAAGATCGAGTCATGCTCTATCTCTTCCGTGATCTCGATCTGTTGCTTGTGCTCTGCATGCTGGTCATCGTCCTGCTCTACTATCTCTCTTTCAGGGCGAAGAGAGCTGTATTCATTCCCTTTTCCCTCTCTTTGATCGGAATCATCTGGACCTTGGGCATGATGGTCCTGCTCGATTATTCACTTACGGTGGTAACCATCATCACTCCCAGCATGGTCCTTATCCTGGGTTCTTCCTACTCTATCCATGTCATCAGCGAATACTATCGTTCATTCACAGAAAGACATTTTGAGGTCCCCATACATCAACAGATCGCCACTTCAGTAGCAAAAATCAACAGAACCATTTTCATCGCTTGTCTTACTACAGTAGTCGGATTTTTAAGTCTGCTTATTTGTGAGTTGCCTGCCTTCAGAGAACTGGGGATTGCTGTTTCTCTGGGAATCACCAGTTGCGCCCTTCTCTCACTCACCTATATTCCCGCCTTG
>JAQVVB010000043.1 GCA_028699215.1 Sphaerochaeta sp.
CCACCAGCCTGAGAAAGTAATGCACAAGACGGGCACTGTCTCGCTCTTTCAGTATCTGCTTAAGCGACTTCTTATCTGGTTTCTTCCATTTCTTCATCCCCTTCTCCCCCTCAAAGGCATTGTGTAGGTGAGGGGATAAGGAGTCAAGGGAACTGCAGACAAACCATGTTCCTCAGTACAGATCAAAATTTCTTGACAAACACCTGTAAAAAGCCCATTTGGGCAGATTACCCGCCCTTCTTTTGTGTTCTTCTGGTACATACGCACTTCATTGTCGGAATATCAAAGAAAAACCCTCGGATTATCTTCAGTTTCACTTGCAATCACTACTTTAGGTGATAAAATAGGTAAATTACTGAATTCAAAAGGGAATACACTATGAAATGGGCACTCCAGGGAACCTTTTTTTCGCTGTTGATGATACTCATCGTGTTTTTTGACATCTTGCGAAACAAAGAGAACCACACCCTTTTGAGGGAACACTGCTTTTTGAGGCTTTTATTCTTGTATATCCTGCTGATGGTACTTGAAGGAGCAAGCCTCTCATCTTATTTTTTTGAAAGCACAGCAGCACGTCATATTCGTGATGCCACAGAACCTTTACAACCCTTATTTCATCCCCTCATGCTCTATATGTGGCTATGCTACACCATAAAAAATCTTTCCCTCAAGGAAAAGACCCAAAGCAGGCTCTGCTTTGTTTTCGTCCTCCCTTTGCTGATGTCCCTTCTCATGGAGTTCAGCAAGCGCATGAACTTCCCGCTCCCAGCATATTTTATAACGCTTTCCCCGCTTGTCATCCAAGCCAGTCTCTGCATGTTTTATGCAGGAGGTAGCTTCCTCTATGCCGTTTTAGGGTCTTCGATCGCAATATACCGAGGCTCTCGGTTTCTTGTCCCCATCGCTCTCTCCATGTTTCTGTTCTCTTTCCTTCTGCTCTTAGGAGGCTCACCTGTATTCCTCTCACTCTCTGCTGCATGTGCCATTGTTGTGAACTACAGCATGCTGCAGAGCGGAAAAATCAATTACAATGTACAACTGGGCCTACCCAACAGGAAAGCCTTCCTAAACGACCTTGCCAGGTTGTTCAAGGGTGAAGGTCAAAAGGGAACCATCCTACTCGCGGATGTGGAGAATTTCAAGTTTTTCAATCAGAGATTCACAGAGAAAATCGGAGACAAGTTGCTTCAGCAACTAGCTGACTACTACGCCTCCACCCTTTTTCACCATAAGGTCTATCATCTGTATGGAGACCAGTTCGCCATCCTGCTCACCAATCTTTCAATTGACCAAGTCCAGCATGTCATCGACACCATCCTTGAGCGATTCACCTACCCTTGGGTTTTGGAATCCACCCCGGTCCTCCTCAACCTACGCATAGCCTCAGTAGGATTCCCCAACCAAGTAAGCACCGCAGAAGAAGCGGTCAACGCAATGGATTTCACCATCTCCAATGCCAAGAAAACTGCGACACACGCACTTGTGCGCTACGACCAAACCCTCCTTGAAAAAAAGCAACGCATAAGCGAGGTCACCCAAGCCCTCACCAAAGCAATTGAAGAAAAAACGCTTGAAGTCTACTACCAACCAATTTTCACCTGCAAACAAGGCACCTTCCCTACCGCCGAGGCCTTGGTCAGGATAACAGATCCCAACATGGGTAAATTGATGCCCTCTGAATTCATCCCGATCGCAGAACAAACAGGACTCATCGTAGAACTCACCCACCAAGTCCTTTCGTCTGCCTGTCGTTTTCTCAGTCTACATGTGTCAGAAAGCAATAAATTGAACCGGATTTCCATCAATCTCTCTGCCATTCACTTCATGCATCCACACATGACGGATAACATCATGTCCATCCTCGATTTCTTTGAGGTGACCCCACAACAGATAGATTTCGAGATTACCGAATCGTCAGTCATCCAGTCGTTCGATCGAGTGAAATGCTACATGGAAGAACTCACCAATTTGGGATTCACCTTCTCCTTGGATGACTACGGAACCGGGTACTCGAATGTCGAATACCTGATGAACTTACCGTTCACTACGGTCAAACTGGATAAACGGATCATCTCCAACTACCAAAAACATCCAGCCTTGCTGGAGTCCTTGGTCTTCATGCTTCACCGGATTGGCAAGGAGATTGTTGCAGAAGGGGTGGAGAACGAAGAACAGTATGAAATCCTCCGCCTGATGGGCGTTGATAGGATCCAAGGGTTCTACTTCTCCAAACCTCTTCGCGAAAAGGTGTATGTGTCTTTTCTTTCACAGAATGAGGAGAAACAGAATCGTTCTACTGCTCTTTAGATAAAAGATTACGAGCATAGGTATAGATGAGAATGAGCTTGAATCTATCACTGTCCTGATGGAGAGGGTCAAGAGAAAAAGCTGATTTGATTTGCTCGATCCGAAACACAACTGTATTTCTATGGACATGCAACTGTCTTGCAGTAGAATAAATATCCATATCATTGCAGACCAAAGCATGGAGGGTCTCATATACAACAGGATTATCCTGAAGATACTGCAGCCAATATCCTAGAAAATGATCCAATACAGGTTTGGGAATTACCTGAAGCATGTATTCAACCAAGTGATCCTCAGCAAAAACCAAACAGCCAACGATAGTGGAATTGTCATAACGAAGCACAGACTGAGCCAATCTCAGACTTTGCCCATATTCAAGCACGTGTTGGGCATAAAGCCCTACACTGATGGAAACAGAAATCGAATAGGTATGCATGAGCGTAGTTGCAAGAATCCGTAATTGGTTTTCCAACTTCTCTCTCGAGAAAAACCCTTTTGCAACATAAGGGCAATATACGATTCTACTGCTTCCCAAAAGCCCTATTATATCTTGGTCTCTACTTGCTATATTAGTCTTAATCGTTCTAATAAGAGCATAAAACAGTTGAGAAGAAACAAGGGGCTTTCCTTCACGGTCCTGGACATGAATAAGACAAACCAACCGATGGAGAGAAAGGTCTATCCCCAGCTTCGCAGCCAACAATGAAGTATAGGTGATATGGCTGGCGCTGGATGCATAGAACAACTGGTCAAGGAACAAGGCATAATCACTTTGAAATGGATACTGGTTACTCTTATCAACCTCTCTCTGTAAAGAGGCGACCATTTTAGCGAGAGAATCCACCATATTTGCTGGAATGAATACATCCGAAAACGAGTTTTCCTGCATGAAAATAAAAAATTGGAGTGTTTCATTAAAAGGTAAACCAATCTTATAAAAGGACTGGTCTCCAAACAAAACCGTCGTGGCTTCTTTTCTATAGGAAACAGTACAGTAGGATGCCCATCGGTTATGATCCTGATATCGGTCAAAAAGAAATTCTCCTTCAGAATTGACTGCAAACACAGAAGCCTGAGGAAAGGAAGAGCAGAGTGCTTCATAGAATTCAGTGGGATCGTTTCTTTGCATGATATACCTTCTTTGCACGAACAATCTTCTTCAATAAATCCTGATTGGAAGTATCCACATACAACTCTTTGGCAAGAGCTCTCCATTCCAACTCATAGGGAGCAGAAACTTCAACCAATTCCATTCCTTTTTCCTTCACCAATGTATCACGACAACGAGCATTGAAAACCTGTTGTTCCTGATAAATCCATTCAGTGGCCTCTTCCATTGCTGATACTACGATGGAACGTTGAAGTTCCGAAAGCTTTATCCATGTTTGTTGTGATATGAGACAACTTTCCGTACTGAGATGAAATTTGAGATGGGTGATGTATTTCTGATACTGGTAGAATTGCATCTCCAAAATATTACTGTAGGGATTTTCCTGACAATCGATGACTCCTGTCTCCAAGGCTTTTGCAACATCGCCATAATTCATTTGAATGGGAATTGTTCCGAGACTGGTAAAATACTCAGCCAACGTATCATTATACATGATGCGCATTTTTTTTCCTTGCATATCGCAAGGTCTTTGAATCGGTTTCTCCTTGGAGGTAATATATCGCCAACCCATGGACCAAAGCCCCAGACATCTCGCCCCTATGGCTGCAAGAGGCGCCTCCAATTCTGGAATAATGAGATCGTTCATCAGCTGACGGGCTTCTTCATAGGAATCGAAAAGAAAGGGTAATTCCAAAAGAGAGGAACGGTTGTTTGTTGCATTGTTCAAAACACTGCTGGAAACAACCACAAAATCCAAGGACCCTTGGCAAAGTAATTCAAAAAGCATACGGTTATCGCCCGATGTAGATAAAGTATGGATGTTCAGAACCAGATTCCCTCCACTGTTTTTCAATAAGATTTCAGAAATCTTCTGCATCCCCTGATGTAACACACTATTGGGTTGAATGATGATCCCCGCATGAAGATTCACCTTCTTGTTCTGATACAACGCATAGGCTTTCAAGGTCAGACGATCCTTATCATGATACAAGGGATCGATATTCAATACTGTTTTCAACTTTCCAAACCGTTGAAGTACCGTATTCCTATGCAAACCCAACTCCTTTGCACAAGATACCAGATTGGTATTCTTTTTCGTTAATGCCAGCAAGGTCTCCATACAAACAGGACGCTCCTGCAGGAGGGAGTCAAAGGGTTTGAACCGCATCTCCAAAAATGAATCAGGAAGCAAGGAAGTGAGATACTCATAGACATTCTGATCCAAAAACAGGCAAGACTCATCCCTCGTATTCAGATACATAAAGTTCGATTGTAAAAACATCGCTTCCTTATAACTCTGCTTCAAAGAAGACAATTGCGAGTAAGGAGTACCAACAGTAACCTGAAGGGAGATCCCATAGTCTTGCAGGAATACAGTCTTCAGATGATCGACGAACAAGACGACCTCTTGCTTATAGAGAGAAAACAGCAAGGAGTGTACTTCCTTGAATATGATGAATTGATCTGCATTGAAAGGACCATACATATCTTCTTTGCTGAACAACTCCGATCCTTGCATCGCCTTTGTATACCTAGCTTCAAGAAAGCTGAGATCGAATTTTACCGGGAGGCTTTCTGGATAGGTTAAAAAAAGGAGAATGGCACAACGAGGCAATTCCTTGCTATAACCAAGTTCTGACAAAAATGTTGAAATCTCCGGGTTGGTGGCATCTGTATTTGCCAATTGGTTCACCAACATCGTGCGGATATTGAAGGGACGATTAGGTACATCCTCTCCACGTGATTGCATGTGCAAAGAAAGTATGGTGGTGATGAACTGACAATAGGCTTCAGCCTCCTTTTTCAGCACAATAATGTGACAAATCAATATATCCTGATGGAAAAAAGAAGAAAGAGTTGCGTTCATGGCTTTGACCATCGGTTCAGGATCTACTTTGGAAGCACAACGTGTAAGGATTTCCTGCACCTGCTTGGATGTTTGCATCTGGGTCAACCCAAGGAGCCCCCACTGAACGTCTACAAGCGCAGCTGGAACGTCGAGCGTTGTCTGCAGAAGAGAAATGGTAGCCTGGATATCAGTGTGGGTAAGATACATTTCGACCTCTTGTTGTCACTATCATCTAGTCGAACTAGTGTATCACAGATTTTATCTCCGCTATACTGTGCCACCGATACAAAAATATCCGGTTATTTTAGATATATTTTTGAAAATCAGCGTCAGGTACGGAAATTCCATATACTCGATGACCATCATTGCAGATTCGGCTGGCATCCTGCTGTGCTCTCGATACAATTGCACTCCGATAATTTTAGGTAATGAGGATAATTGTGAGGTAACCATAAGCCTGTCTATACTGATATCACAAAGAAAAGAGGAGAAACACCGTGAATCATATCAAAACTGTGACCCTGTTTGTTTTATTAGTTGCCCTTTCTGCAGTCTTCATGGGCTGCAATAAAGGCGAAGCGACAAGCTCGTCGGAGCTACCCAAAATACAAGCCCCAGCAGAAAATGCAAACACTGCAGAACAAGGCATCGATTACAGCAAAGGGGACAAGATTACCATCAAGATTGCTCATGTAAGTCAAACCGGTGTACCCATCGATGTCGCATCAAAACAAATCGGAGACATTCTTTCTGAAAAAACCAATGGGCGTATCGTTGCGAAAGTGTTTGCAGCCTCAGCTTTGGGGAACAACACGGAACTTCTGGAACAACTGCAAGCGGGAACCTTGGAAATGGCGATTTCTTCTGTTGCCTTCCTAGGTGCTTTTACAGAAACAACAAAACTGCTTGACCTCCCCTACCTGTTCAAATCCAATGAAGCGGCAGAGGAAGTCCTGGACGGTCCAGTAGGACAAAAAATCTTCACCGAACTTGAAAAAGCAGGATTTCATGGCTTGGCTTGGATGGCGACTGGGTGGAGACATCTTACAGCCAACAAGGAAATTCATACACCTGCAGACATGAAAGGCTTGAAAGTCAGAGTCATGGAAAACCAAATGCATATTGATCATTTCAATGCACTGGGAGCCTCTGCAGTTCCAATGGCATTCTCTGAGTTGTATACGGCCTTGCAGAATAAAACAATGGACAGTCAGGAAAACCCATTTGCCAACATCAACGGGAATCGTCTTTTCGAGGTCCAAAAGTATATTATCAAAACAGGTCATATCTATGATACCAGCCCATTGCTCGCTTCATCACAGTGGTGGGGGACCTTGAGTAAAAGTGACCAGAATTTAATCCAAGAAGTAATCACTGAAGTACTTGCTTCCGAGCGTAAATTGTCTGCAGAGAATGAGACGCTATTGGAAAACCAGATTGGAACCAATGGGAAAAATGTCGTGGTAACCTTGACCTCTGAAGAAAGAGCGGAATTCAGAAACGCGGCTCAGGCCGTGTACGATAAATATGCCCCAAAGATTGGTGCGGACTTGATTTCACAAGTTGATGCAGTGAATGCAAAATACTAATGCAATTGCAGTGAATGCATGCATGATTTCTGCCTGCAGCGGCCTGACTCACAGGTCTTGCAGGCAATATGTGCAAAGGTTGGAACATGAACGAGAACGCTTTTTACAACAATATTGAACGCTATTTCATAATCACCTTGTTTATATGCATGACAATAATAACCGCAACAACCGTTGTAACACGGTTTTGCTTCAACTACACACTGTCATGGGCAGAACAATTGTCACGATTTCTTCTTGTCTGGATATCATTTGCTGGAATCAGCTGGGCAGGCAAAATCGATGTTCACATGCGGGTTACGGCTGTCAGCTTATTGACAAAAAAGCACCCTGAAATCTTTGAAGTGATCTTATTGATCGGAGACTTCATCACCCTCATCTACACGCTGTATCTCACCTATCGGATTTACCTATTCATGCTGATGGTGAAAAATCAAGGGCAAATTCTGTCAGCCTTACCTTGGATACCAAAATGGGTAATGTACCTTGCAGGAGTATTAGGAATGGCAGGTCTGGCTATACGCATCATACAGCGTAGGACAATCTGGTTTTTGCAAAGAAAGAATCAAATTCCTCAAGGAGGAGCCCTATGATAGTCATTATGCTCGGAGTCCTGTTCCTCCTCTTGTTTCTTACCGTTCCCATTGGCATCAGCTTAGGCGTCAGTTGCATTGCCGCATTTTCAGCAGCCGATTTAGGGAGCAATATGATAGCCATGCTGGCACAGTCCACAGTAACCAGCATTGATTCCTTCTCCTTGTTGGCCATTCCTTTTTTCATGTTGGTAGGAAGCCTCATGGAACGGGGAGGAATTGCCAAAAAATTGGTGGATGTGGCTGAGATGCTTACAGGATCCATGGCCGGAGGATTGGGTATGGCGGCAATTGTTGCCTCCATGTTCTTCGCTGCCATCTCAGGATCTGGACCAGCAACGGCTGCAGCCATCGGAGGCATTATGCTGGGGGCAATGAAAGCCCAAGGATACAGCAGAGGGTATGGTGGAGCTGTCATAGCGGCAGGAAGCACTATTGGACCAGTCATCCCTCCAAGCATTCCCATGATCATGTACGGAGTCACTGTTGGTGTATCAGTAAGTTATCTCTTCATTGCCGGTATCATTCCTGGTATTCTCATGGGCGGTGTTTTGATGCTCTACAACTATTATGCATCGAAAAAACGAGGCTATCGTGGAATTGAAGTCCAAGGAAAAAGTGTAAAGGAAAAACTACAGGTCTATAAAAAGGCCATACCTGCCATTCTTATGCCCATCATCATTCTCGGAGGAATCTACTCAGGAGTGTTCACTCCCACCGAGTCTTCGGTAATTGGCGTGGTGTATGCTCTTTTTGTCAGCGTGTTGGTATATCATTCCCTCTCATGGAAAGAGTTCACGCAGGCACTGTTCGATGCAGCCATTACGTCAGCTACACTGATGATTCTCTTTGGGGCAGCCAATACGTTTGGAAGAATCCTCACGATGTATGATATTCCAACCATGATAACCGAAGGAATGCTTGCTATAACACAATCCAAGATTCTGATCATGATCATGATAAACCTTGCATTGCTGATCATCGGCATGTTCATAGACACAATCTCTTCAATCGTGTTGTTTGGGCCGATCTTTGCACCTATCGCCATCGCTCTTGGTTATGACCCTCTTCACTTTGGAATCATCATGGTCGTCAACCTTTGCATCGGGATGATCACCCCGCCAATGGGTGGCAACCTATTTGTGGCTCAACGTGTTTCCGGGAGCACTTTTGAAGAAATAATAAAGGATACTTTTCCGATGATCATTGTGCTGTTTGCACTCTTGGCCGTCTTGATCGTATTCCCAAGCATCACCTTGATTTTGCCCAGATTGATGGGCTATCTGGGTTGAGGATTGTAGGTAACAAGTACGACTGTATGGAGAAAAAAATGTACAAGAGTGTTGAATTGTTGGTGGGAGAAAAATTGTTGCGTGGTTGTGTACGGACCCCTGAGGGAAAGGGACCTTTTCCTACGGTTTGTTTTTTTCACGGATTTTCTGTAGATAGAATCGGTCTGATGAGACTTCATGAGCTCTTTGCAAGAAGATGCACGGATGAAGGATTTGCGTGCGTACGATTTGATTTTTATGGATGTGGAGAGAGCGAAGGAGACTTCATCGAAATGCGTTTCTCCGATGAGGTGGAACAGGCAAAAGCAATCTATCACTGGACGATGAACCAGTCTTTTTCGGATGAACATATGATTTTCCTTGCAGGCCATAGCATGGGGGGAGCCATTGTTTCAATGGTTGCTCCTGTCCTTCAGCCCAAAGGAGCGATTCTATGGGCACCTGGAAACACAGCCTACTTTGATATCAGTGGGAGAGTACATGCCATTCCAGGTCACTACAAAGAGTATTATGATATTGGAGGAATGGCCCTTTCAGGAGAGTTTCTTAAGGAACTCCGCACTATCGACATGGTAAAAGAAGCAGAAGGATATGATGAAGAAGTGCTGCTGATCCATGGAGAGCAGGATGAAAAGATACCGATTTCTTCCATAGGACCATATCTCGACATGTATGGAGAAAAATTGACGACTGAAATCATCTGGGGAGCAAACCATCAATTCAGTTCCCTTGAGTGGAAGCAACAGGTATACGATAAAAGCATCGAGTACCTTAAGAAAAGAATCGCCGACTAAAACATCAACCAGGCAGTACTTTTACCATACATGTGAAAAGTACTGCCTTTGTTCCAGTTAAAAAATTCCCTGCCTACCACCGTACCCTAAAGGTCACCACTTCAAAGGGATGCAAACAGTATTCAATCATTGATCCTTCATGCCAAGAAGCTTCCATCGGTTCTTCAAGCAAATCGACAACAATCCAAGCAGTACAAACAGAGGGAAGCCCTATCTTGATTAGCCTCTTTCCCCCTTTTTTCTCATGCAACCTGAGAATTACATCCTCTCCATCCTCACTTTTCTTAAGGACATCCAGAAACGCATCACACTCAGAAAAGTCAAAGACGGGAAATGGAGAACGCACAGAAACAGGAAGGGCAATCAAAGGATCGTTGAGATCCCAAGCCTCTTTGATGAGTCGACTCTCATACCAAGGCTCAGTATGGACAAACAAAGCATAGATGAACTCTTGTTCTCCCTGCTCTGCAGTATAGTCAGGGTATTCAGCACTCTTGAGTAAGGATAAACGCATGACATTGTCATGGATGTCATACCCCTATCTACAATCATTGAGCAAAGCCACCCCGAAACCAGTCTTAGCCAAATCTGCCCACTGATGACCCACCACCTCAAACTTGGCGGCATCCCAGCTGGTACTCTTATGCGTTGGCCGTTCAATACTTCCAAACTGGATATCATACCGGGCAACAGTAGAACGCACATCAACAGGGAAAGCAACCCTCAGGACTTTTGATTTTTCCTGCCAATCCATCACCACATGGAAATCAAGACGGGAAGTATGTACATAGGCAAACAAATCCTCAACAATACGTGAACGCCCATATCTCCAGATAAACCGTATACACACTGAAAGAGGACCATCCTTCATCACCGTGATGCTTCCAAGATTCTCAATACATTCAGTTTTCAGTCCAAGGGTGGATGGACTCAAGCTCCCAGGCATCAAACGCTCTTGGGCGATCTTCACTCATCTCCAATACATTCCCCTTTCCATGAAGTACCTCACGCTTAGCAGACTTGTCAAACAATGAAATTAATTGTCCCTTCTCATTCCATTGCATCGTCGCATGAGGCGTATCCAAACCGTTCTTTCCCACAACAAACGGAGACTTTTTTTTGTTCCATTGATGAAAGACAAGTATACGAGAGAGAACCTACCTGTACGAGTTCGCAAGACCCCTGAGACATCCGTATGCTTCGCTTCTCTGATAGTTTCAAGCTTCACCTGACAAGTCATGTACGCTCATGATCTTACTGCCTTTACTCTCATAATAACGCAGCATCTCATCAATTTTCTTTTTGTCATAGCTAGTAACACAATCTGACAGGACAGTGACACCGTAATTAGCTTTGCATAGGTTGAAGCAGGTTGACTTGACGCAAGCAACAGCATCTGCTCCTGCTATGTAGAAATCACCTATTTCATGTGTCTTGATGAAGTCTACAAACTCTTCACTGCTCAATGCATTCCCTTTGGATTTCGTAAACACATGTTCTGAAACCACATGCATGTCTGAAACCAATGCAAACCCTTTTGTGTTCGGTTTGAATGTCCTCGTGCCAGCTGATAGATTTTCATGCCGTATATAGACAACATGAATTGCATGCTCTACTGCCCAATCAATAGCCGTATTGATGTTGTCGATGACGTCCTTGTAATTCTTGGTTATGTCATTTTGGATATCGATGATTACCAAGGCTTTTTTCTGCATGATGGTTCCTCCTGAGCGATTGCGTGTTTACCTTGACACTATACTTGGTAATTGTTGACAACAGTATGGCAACAATCAATACTGATGAAAAGAATTTTTTTTAGGTGGCTCTCCGATGAAAATTGATAGGCTTGTCAGCATCATCATGATACTCCTTGATACAAAGATCATAGGTGCACAGGAGTTGGCAGACAGGTTTGAAGTCTCGCCCCGTACAATCTACCGCGACATAGACACGATCAACATGGCTGGAATTCCTGTCCGCTCTACATCGGGAGTGGGTGGCGGCTTTGAAATCATGCAGGAATATAAGGTCGACAAAAAGGTTTTCTCGACTGCCGACCTTTCCGCCATCTTGATGGGGCTTTCCAGTCTTTCTTCCATGGTACGAGGCGATGAACTGGTGAATGCCCTTGCGAAAGTCAGAAGTTTCATTCCCGCAGACAGAGCAAAGGACATTGAACTGCATGCTAATCAGATATGTATAGATTTACGACCGTGGATGGGAAACAGGAACATACAACCCTATTTGGAAATCATCAAGACAGCCATGCAGGAAAACAAGCTGCTTTCGTTCATCTATACAGACCACCATGGAAATACAACCACACGAAAGGCTGAGCCGTATCAGCTTGTATTGAAAAACAGTCATTGGTATTGGCAAGGGTATTGCCATACAAGAAATGATTTCCGCTTATTCAAACTATCGCGCACATCAAAGCTACAGATGCAAGAAGAACATTTTACACCACGAAATCATCAAAAACCGCAGTTGGACGTCACTGATATCATCGCAACCATGCAAACACACATCAAAATCCGTATTCATGCATCCGTCATGGACAGGGTGCTTGATTATTGTCCGTATGAACAATTCTCTCCAGATGGAGATGAGCATTTCATTGTCGACTTTCCTTTCATAGAGAACGACTACCACTACGATATCCTTCTTGGCTTTGGAAATCAGTGCGAGTGTCTGGAGCCGCTTACTATCCGTTCAGAAATGAAGCGGAGAATAGATGCAATGGCTACTATATATGAGCGTTGAGGAGTTGTGAGGCAAGACAAGAAATGAAGCTCAACAATCACCAAGTCAGAACAGATCAGCTATTGACCCTTTTTCCAATAGCGAATCAGGGAGAATCCAAGTATACTCCTATTCAGAAAAGGGAAATCATGAAAAAACCAAGTTCGTTGCTCCTCATATTCCTCATCTCCATCTCCGTGCTTGCAGCACAAGATGTCGTTGTGTTTTCAAATGGCACCATACTCGCTGGAGAAGTGCTTATCTATGATGCAAAAACCACACTCACCTTCCAGCTACCAGACCAGGTTGTTCACGAGTATCCCAGCAGCGAGATTTTAGCAATACGAACAGGTATCGATGTTGATTCCCTGATCACCCAGACTTTTTCACCTACATGGAATCAAATCAAGTACACCAAGGGAACAAATCAACAAGGATATTACATCCCGCCTCGATACACATGGAGAGGCGAAAGCTATTCGATGGAAACAGCTTGGGGAATGCAAAGCCAAGTCTTTGAATTCTTCCAGATACTGGAAAAGGAAACAGAGACACTCGATGATGAGACTAAAAACCTCATCGAAGAGCTCAAGAGAGGCATGATCCGGCAAAATCAAATGGTCACGGGGGGATTACTCACTGAGGTTGCAGGCTTGGCACTCACCTTGGTACCGTTGTTTGTCATGGACGACAGTGTTGATCCTGTTTTTGTTCCTGCATGGGCCCAATGGGTAGGTGCTGGCGGCTTGACGCTTAACATAGCAGGTCTGGGAATAATGCTCTCCCAGATGTTTGTAGACCATGAAAGCTATCTGCAAAGCATTGCAGAGTCATACAATCATCATCTGTATAGCACATAGAGAATACCATCCATCACTACCTTCTACTCCTGCATGCTTGAAAACAACACACAGGATACGATTCCAAAGCAGATAGTATCATTGGTAAGAGAGCTACCATGGTTCAATGACGTACGTCGACTTATT
>JAQVVB010000331.1 GCA_028699215.1 Sphaerochaeta sp.
CCAAGAAAGAAAAGCGAAACAGGTCTGAACATCAGTCTGGACATGATTTTTTTCTGCATCTGGCGCGCCAGTTTGGGGAGAAGAAGCAATTTGGTAAGAAGGAGCAATGAATAGCTCAATGCAAACTGAGATATACAATTGAATTACTCTGACGTGCCTACTTTTGGAAATCAAATTATCGAAAAAGAACGAGATGTGTCTACTTTTGGAAAAGAAAAACTGCTATAAAATTCGTTCGTGTCTATTTTGAAAAAGTACAGAATAAAATTAAAACTTTTGGTGTCTACTTTTATTGACAAGTACAAATCTCTTGCTCATTATGAGTAAAACGTCGCAGATTTCGCAATTTATTATGATAAAACGTCGCAGAATCAAAATAAAACTTCAGTATTATGTCGCAACCATTGAAGATTCCGTTGCATGTGGTATAATTTACTTGAGGTATTAAAATGCTTTACAGAACTTTTACAGAAACATTAGAAACGTGGTATAGGCAAAAAAAGAAATTAGCCTTACTAATCGATGGTGCAAGGCAGATAGGGAAAACGACAATCGTACGGGAGTTTGCCTTACGTCATTATCAGGATAATTTCCTCGAGATCAATTTTCTTACAACTCCAAGTGCCAAAGAAATCTTTTCACAAGATTTGTCTGCAGAAGAAATCATCACAAAGCTTACCCTCTTTGCCAGGAAAAAACTTATCCCTCATCGAACCCTCGTCTTCTTTGATGAAGTCCAAGAATGTTTACAAGTGAGGACAGCTATAAAATTCCTGGTTGAAGATGCTCGTTTCGATTATATTGAATCGGGTTCCCTTTTAGGACTTTCCTATAAAGGTATAACCTCGTATGCGGTTGGGTTTGAACAGATAAAGACCATGCATCCCATGACCTTCTTTGAATTTGCTCTCGCTAACGGGATACAGGAATCCACCCTTGCATCACTAAGAAAGTCTTATCTGGAAAAAAGCCCTGTGGATGCTTTCATCCATTCGCAGATGCTCAAGCTATTTGCCTATTATACCATCATTGGGGGAATGCCTGCTGTGGTACAGGAATATGTACAATCGAAAGACATGATGAACGTGATTGAACTCCAAAGGGCAATCCTTGCTCTTTATCAGAAAGACATAACTCAATATGCCGAAGACAAAATCAAGGTGAAGGATATCTTTGATGCAATACCTTCAGAATTGAATGCAAAAAACAAACGATTCATGCTCTCCGATCTATCCAAGACAGCACGTCATGAACGTTATTTCTCCAGTTTCAACTGGTTGGTAGATGCGGGCGTCGCCCTACCCTGTTACAATCTTGAAGACATCAAAGAACCAGTTGCCATCAATAAAAAACGAAACCTCTTCAAACTTTTCATGAATGACTCAGGACTTCTCTGTTCCATGTGTTCCACTGACATACAATTTCAGATAGTCAATGATAATCTGGATATCAATGAAGGCAGCATTGCAGAAAATGTAATTGCTACCCAACTGAAGGCGAATGGATTCGACCTATACTATTTTGATAAAAACAAACTGGGTGAAGTTGATTTCATCATTGAACAGCAAAGCAACCTGATACCAGTCGAAATCAAATCTGGTAATACGTATAAACGCCACCAGGCGCTTGATGCTCTTCTCCAGATAAAAGGATACAACCTGCAAGAAAGTCATGTGTATTGCAAAGGGAATATCAAACAAGAAGGAAACATTACCTATTTCCCCCTCTATATGATCATGTTCCTGAAAAAGGAAAACCTTCTTGGTTCCATTGATTCATTTGAACTGAAAATCTAGTATGGCATCACAAAAAAACCACATGGCCTAACCTCAAACCCTTCTTATCGGAGGGTGTCGCAAGGAGTAATATTTTTCAAGCTATAGACTGAGGGTGAAACAGTCTTCAGTTTTTTGGAATATGTACAGAAATACGAAGTATTGCCAAACCCCAAGAGCTCTCGGATTTCGTTGATCGATTTCTTTGATGTTACCAGAAGTACACAGGCTTCTTCTATTCTGTTCAAGCCAATGTAATCGTTGAGAGAAATCCCCTCATAGCTCTTGAAAAGGTTTCTTGTATAACCAAGCGAAAGACCTGCCATATCTGCAACAAAGGTAGAACTAAGATTGATATCGTATAAGTTTTCTTTGAAGATATACTTGATTCGCTCAATCAATTCAACACTGTGTAGTTTTAAAAACTGTTGTTTAAAGTCTTCCAGCAAACTTGACATCGCCAAAAGGCTCTCTGACAATTCGTCATAACTACGACTTCTGAGAAGGTTCCGTTTCCACTCATCGGCAGTAAACAAATGAGACCCACGAAATACATCACTGCAGAGTCCCACAATTGAGTATCCTAAATACTGTTTGAGAGAACTGAACAAATCATAGTCATCCTGATTTTTAAGATTTGAAATAAGAACAACAACTGCTTTTTCATACTTCTCTACCGATCTTTGTATAAGAGCCTTTTCCAACTCTACAGTTTCTGCAAGAAAAAGATTTACCTGTTTCTGTTCAGGCTTACTATAGGGCCGTACAAATCCAGGAGAAATAAGAATGAGAGAAAGCACACTCGTTCTCAATGAATTACAGCATTCAGGAAGATCCTCAAATCCAGTGGGTTGCTCGGTATGCAAAATCGAAAGGTTCTCCTGAAAGGAATACATTACATCAATACTCAATTTCTTCAACATTGCGATACGATCTCCATTTCCTCGGAGAGAAAGATACACATACAAGCTTTTCTCAAGCTGCAACAAAAAAGACCTTTTTGTATCAACTGACAGATATTGGCAGACATAACCAACAAATAGTTCCTTACTCATAAGTATTCCGTTCTGTATGCTCACTTTCCTGGACCATGTTGGCTTTTGACACCTATGCCTGTTGGTAGGAATCTTTTACGACCTGCTCCATGGCTACAAGCTCTTCATCGGTTAAAAAGTCAAAAAGAGTAATTCTGTTCCTTGCAGAAAGGTTACCATTGTTCTGTAGGCATTGCTGAATGAACAGGTCGATCAGACGGTCAGGCATATCAATGATATCTTGTATTGCCTTTTTGGTAGTGTCATAATTAGCCAAAAAGCTGAGCTCTTGCACAAGTTCTTCTTCAATTGTTTTCGTTACAAACACAGACAAGGCTTCTGCCTGAGCTGTCATATCCATATAGGAATACCAGCAAGCGCTCTCATTCTCGACAGTCATTCGTCCCATTTCATCCAGTTGATAATCGATGAGCTGAAGTAGAGGCCTTGAAAAAGCTTCCAACGATTCATCATAATCTGTTGGATTT
>JAQVVB010000332.1 GCA_028699215.1 Sphaerochaeta sp.
TCTTTCCCAGAAAATGTGGATTTACCAACCTTGGTTGGACAAGCTCGGCCTCAAGATGCCGACCACCACTGAAGAGCTCTATGATGTTCTGGTTGCTTTCAGAGACAGAGATCCAAACGGTAACGGGAAAAAGGATGAGATTCCTATGGCCGGAGCTATTTCCGGATGGAACAACAACCCGGAAACCTTTTTGATCAATGCTTTCACGTACTCCAATCTCGTTGCGTCCCTCGATGCAAACGTAAACACTGCCGTTGGCTTCTATCGCAATGGAGACACCATCAAAACCATGGTGAATGCTCCAGAGTATCGTGAAGCGCTTCGCTATCTCTCCAGACTGTATAAAGAGGGTTTGATTTATTCTGCTTCCTTCTCACAGAATTCAGACCAGTTGACCCAGCTTGTGGAAGGACCTGCTGAACCGATCGTCGGTGTTGTTGCCGGTGGATATGGCGGAATGTTCTCTATCGTTGGCGGCGAACGCTACCGTAACTTCCATCCGATCTCTCCTGTCAAAGGTCCTGATGGAGCACAATTCGGTCGTTATTTCTTGCAAGCTCCAGTTATTGGAAACGTTGCAATCTCCAAATCGTGCAAAAACCCTGAAGTGGTCGCCCGAATGATCGACTACTTGTATACCGATGAAGGTACCTTGATGTCCAACTATGGATTTGAAGGCGAGGGTTGGAAATGGGCCGAAAATGGTGATTACGGCTTGGATGGGAAAAAAGCCATCTATCGTCTCTTGAAGCCTTGGAACGATATGGATCCCCAGAATGATTGTTTCGTCATGCTGGGAGTAAGAGCCAACACTTCTCGCATCCGCAATGGTGAGGCTGTCAATCCTGATGTAGACCTCTATAGCGCTGAAGGACTGGAAGCATTGCTGTACCAAAAGACAGAAGAGCTCTATGCTCCGTATGCCCATCCTGAACTTGAGATTCCCACCTTGCGTTTCCTCGAGGAAGAAGAGCAGGCTTTTGCTTCCAAACGCTTGGCGTATGCAAACTATGTCCGCCAGTCGCTGGTTAAATTCATCACCGGAGCATGGTCGGTGGAGTCCAATTGGAGCGAATACCTGCAAGGACTTGAAAAGCTCGACATGCAAGGCATCCTTGATCTCAACCAGAAGGCATATGACCGCCAGAATGGTAAAATCTAGGTCTCTTGATTTGAAAAACAAAGAGGGGGAGGGCCAACTCTCCCCTTCTTTTTACTCAGAGGAACAGAAAACACATGTACACAATCCCCTTTCGACACATCCATCTCGATTTCCACACCTCAGAACTCATTGAGGGAGTTGGCAAGGATTTTTCCAAAAAGGAGTTCCAAGATGCCCTTCAAAAGGCTCATGTCGACTCCATCACCCTTTGTGCAAAATGCCATCATGGATGGATGTATTACCCATCCAAGGTCTTTGCGCCCCATCCTCATCTGCAAAACGACCTGTTTGGGGAGATGCTCTCTGCAGCCAAGGAGCTGGGATTATCAGTAGAGGCCTATATTTCTGTTGGGTACGATGAGAAAATTGCCTTGGAGCATAGTCAATATCTGATGCGCAACGCAGACCAGAGTCTCGACACCACAAAGGATTTCCTTTCTCCCGGGTACCACCAGTTTTGTATGAACACGCCATATTTGGATATCGTTTGTGAGCAAATACGGGACTTGCTTACCAATTATGTTGTTGACGGAATATTTCTTGACATTGTAGGAGAGCGTCCCTGTTACTGCTCATCGTGCATGCAAGAAGCCAAAACACGAGGAATCAATCCGCTGGATGCCAACCAGATGCATGCAATCTGGAAGCATACGTATGCTACCTATATAAAACGAATACAACAGGTCGTACAATCCGTCCAACCAGGAATCGAGATTTTCCACAATAGTGGGCATATCGATCGGGGTCGGCCTGACCTATTGGGCATCAACTCCCATATTGAACTGGAATCACTTCCAACCGGCGGTTGGGGGTATGATCATTTCCTTATTTCTTCCCGGTTTGTGCAACCTCTGGGAAAGCCGTTTCTTGGTATGACGGGGAGATTCCAATATGGGTGGGGCGATTTTGGAGGCTACAAGCATCCCAACGGGTTGCGCTATGAGGTTTCACGATTCCTTGCCCAAGGAGCAGGCTGTTCCATTGGAGACCAGATGCACCCCTTTGGCAAGCTTGATCCGGGATTGTACCGCATGATAGGTCAGGTTTATGAGGAAGTCGAATTGAAGCAATCGTGGTGCACTGAGGTGTCTTCCCTCTCTGAAATTGGTGTACTCTCCACAGAAGCTGCGGGCGATTACGCCATTCTCGGTGCTGGAGATTCCTTAAAGCAAGGAAGTTCCGATATCGGGGCGGTGAGAATCCTTCAGGAAGGTCACTATCTCTTTGATGTTCTCGGAACTCAAGATGATTTTACTCCCTACCGTCTCATCATCCTTCCTGATCGGATCAAAGGAGATGAGGTTCTGCAAGCAAAGTTGCTTACATATATTGAACAAGGGGGAAAGATCCTGGCAACGGGAAAAAGCGGCATTGGCATCGATGGGGGAATAGATCTCGGTCTTGGCGTCAAATATGAAGGTGTTAATCCCTATACACCGAACTATATCCATGCGCTTTTTGAGGTGGGGCCTTTGGACAGTGATTCTTTTGTCATGTACTTTGGGAGTCAATCGATCAGGGCGCAAAAAGATGCTACGACGCTCGCGTTTGTCCAAGAGCCTTTCTTCAATCGAGGGCTCCAGCATTTTTCTTCCCATTATCATACTGCCAGTACTCTTTCAGATGGAGAAGCGGGTATCGTTCTTCATGATGAAGGAATCTATTGCGGGTGGAATTTGTTTGGTGAATATGCACTGAAGGGCAATCTTGCAGCCAAGTACATTGCGTTGCACCTGATCAAGACCCTTGTTCCCAACTCCCATATAACATGCAGCTACCCTTCTCAAGTTGAACTGTCGGTGATGCATCAGAAGAAAGAAGAACGCTATATCCTGCATCTTATAAGTGGCTCACGTGTAAAGCATGGGTTGCAGATGGAAGTGGTGGAAGATTTCATCCAGATCCCAGAATCTGAGATACGCATCAGGATAGAAGAGGAAATTACAGCTGTAAGACTTGTACCACAAAACAAGATGCTTCCTTTCTCATATGAAAAGGATGCACTGATATGTACCATTCCAAGTTTTGCATGCCATCAGATGGTTGAGTTATCATACAAAGAGGAGACATCCATATGAAGATTGAGATTTGTCTTGAGTCCATAGAGAGTATTGTATCGGCAGAACAAGGT
>JAQVVB010000333.1 GCA_028699215.1 Sphaerochaeta sp.
CTTTCCTGTTCCATCGGCTATACAACAGGTTTTTATCGTGAGAATGCATCTTTCCAATTCCTGTTCGAAAAGGCTTCCCTCTCTTTGGATAAAGCCCGCGAAATGGGGAGGAATCAGGTATATGCTTTTGATTGGGAGAAGCCTTCTACAGAAAACCGAGTACGACCGGTAAGTATTCTTGATGAAAACGCCCAAGGGGTGTTGCTTGGGTGTATGGACGCTACGCTTTCAGGGGACAACCTTGCATCGACCATGCCTTTGGTGCTCTCTCAGGTCGGGATGTACTATCAGAGCAAGCGAGTGTGCCTCTTGACCCAAGAAAAAGGAGAGATGCTTTCAATATATGCGAGCTGGGAACCTGTTACTTCTTCCTCGGTCTATGGATTGTTTGACTCAAACCCTTTCCTTTCTCTCTTTGACAAACAGGATGTAAAGAAAATCACCACCACCGGGAACTATTCCAAGTACCAATGTCTCAGCGGTACGGATTTTTACATCGGCAATCTACAGGTCTGGAATATGGAAAACGCCTACTTGGTGGTGGTGAACCCCAGAAATGACGATATTTCTGTACTTAGTCATTCAATTCAACTCATCGGCAGTGAATTGACCAAACGCAGACTGCTCGATCGGCAGGAGTTCCTTGTATACCATGATCCAGTGACAGGATTTAAAAACTTCAATGGATACAATCAGTATGTTTCGACATTGAAGGAAGATGCTCTCTCTTCCACTGGTCTTTTGGTAGCTGAGATCAACGAACTGAAAGAAATCAACAAGTACCATGGTAAGGACTATGGCAATGAGCTCATCACCTTGATTTCCACCAAGCTGAATCAGCTGTTCCCGAATGCAGAGCTTTTCAGAATATCCGGGCATGAATTTATAGCCATTCGCCATGATCTCACCTATGAGGCTTTCAACCATAAGGTGAGTCGACTCTCTCATGACCTGTACAAAGACCGGCCTGGCATGATTACATTGGGGCAAGCACGGTCTGAACATGAGCAACATGTCTCTGTGCTGTACAATCAAGCGACGATGGAATTGGAAGCAAAACGACAAAATGCATTGAATGCATCAAGCGAAGGAGACCATTATCAAGCGTTTGAAGAGCTCAAGTCGTCCATCGATAGAGATGAATACTTGGTATATCTTCAGCCAAAAGTGAGTTCCACTTCCTTCAAGGTATGTGGGGCTGAAGCGTTGGTCAGACATCTGCATCCACAGCATGGTTTGATTTCTCCTTCAAAGTTCATTCCGCAACTGGAGCGGGATGCTTTGATCAAGTACATCGATTTATTTGTTTTTGAACAGGTCTGCAAGATTCTTCAGAGGTGGGAAAATGACGGGAAGGAGCTGTTTCCGATATCCTTGAATTTTTCTCGGTTAACGCTTTTGGATGAGAACTTGATATCTCTGATGCAGGAAATCAAGGAAAGGTATGAGGTCGATTGCCGATACCTTGAGATTGAGATAACCGAAAGTTTTGGGGCATTGGATAGAAATCTGGTGCAAAAGGTAGTTCATGAGATTTCTGATGCAGGGTACTGTGTCTGCATTGATGATTTTGGATCGGAATACAGCAACTTAAGTACGTTGACTTCCTTGCCACTGGGTGTTCTGAAACTAGATAAAAGCCTTATCGATACGCTTGGAGTCAGTGAGAAAGGACAGGTGTTTGTCGATGGTTTCATTTCCATTTGTAAAAAATTAGGGATAAAGACTGTTGCAGAGGGAGTGGAGACGGAGAGCCAACTGCATATGGTGACAGGAATGGGTTGTGACATGGTGCAGGGGTATTTCTATGATAAACCTCTTACCATTGCAAATTTTGAGAAGAAATACCAGTTTGAATAAGAAATTTTCTGTATTATTTCTGCATATAAATAGACTAAATGAATACTCGGTGCTACAATCGTCCTAAATGTTGTCACATTATGGCTTTTCAAAGCCAAAAGGATAAGATTATGGAAAAGAGAAACATCGATTGGGGGAGTCTTGGGTTTTCATATACCAAGACTAATAGCCGATACGTCTCCTATTATCAGAATGGGAAATGGGATGATGGTGCAATGGTTGAAAAGGCAGAGGTCACCATCAGTGAAAGTGCAGGTGTTCTACAGTATGCACAGACTTGTTTTGAAGGACTAAAAGCCTATACCACCATCGATGGGAATGTCGTTACCTTCCGCCCTGATCTGAATGCAAAACGTATGAGTGATACCGCCAAAAGGTTGCTTATGCCTTCTTTTCCTGAAGAGAGATTCCTTGATGCCCTTGACCAAGTGGTTAAGGCAAATCTTGATTTTGTGCCCCCATATGGCAGCGGCGCAACACTATATATTCGTCCATTTTTGTTTGGAAGTGGCCCTGTCATAGGCGTCGCTCCCGCTCCAGAATATACGTTCAGAATGTTTTGTACTCCAGTTGGGCCCTACTTCAAAGGTGGCGTGAAACCTCTCAAACTCGTTGTTAGCGAGTATGATCGTGCCGCTCCCAATGGGACCGGACATATCAAGGCTGGTCTGAACTATGCGATGAGTCTCTATGCTGGGGATGTGGCCCACAAGAATGGCTTTGCTGAGAACATGTTCCTTGATGCAGCGACCCATACCCTGGTAGAGGAAACTGGTGGTGCAAACTTCCTCTTCGTCACCAAGGACAACAAGGTGATTACGCCTAAGAGTTCTACGATTCTTCCTTCCATTACCAGACGATCCTTGATGTATGTTGCAAAAGAGTATCTGCACTTGGAGACTGAGGAACGTGAGATTCCTCTTTCTGAGGTGAGTTCTTTTAGTGAAGGCGGACTTTGCGGCACTGCTGCTGTGATTTCTCCCATCGGATCGATACAGACCTCCAATGGAGTCATCTCATTTCCTAGTGGTATGGAGAAGATGGGACCGGTTTGCCAAAAATTGTATGATACCCTTACTGGTATTCAGATGGGTACAATCGAAGCTCCCCAAGGTTGGATACACTCTATCGCTTGATCAAATACGTTTAGACTATTTTGCAGAGCCCTGTTTCGACAGGGCTTTGTTTTTTTTGAGGGGATGAAGCATGGCACCGTTTAAAAAAAACACACTGTCGTGTAGAGTGAGGTCTAAGAGGTGTGGACCGTGAAAAAGATGATGATTTGCAGCATTGTTCTGATTTGCTTCTTTTCTTCCTGTTTATTTGCGGCTTTTCCGGTTTGGCAGCGTTTGGAAACAGAACATACCACGATTATCTTTGAAGAACGGGATAGTGCGTATGCCTTCCATGTAGCCTCCTTTGC
>JAQVVB010000044.1:0-8220 GCA_028699215.1 Sphaerochaeta sp.
TCAACGATAGGAGAGTCCACACTGAAGGAATCCGGGCTAAACCACGTGCTCCCCTCTTTTCCCCTAGTCAGTATGATATGTGCAGAACTGTCGGTGCAAAGTTGTTTGGCCGCCTGTGCAACCTCTAGGTTTGGATACAGTAAAAGCAGGTCTTCATCGCTGAGCTTGATGATGTCTGCAAGTTTTATTGCTCGTTTAAGTCGTTTCAGGTATGCATCGAAATCTTCAATGACCGAAGGTCTCACATTGGGGTCCAAAAACAGTATCGGACGGGGATTGAGTGACTCTACAGCTTCGAGGATTGCATCGCATCCCGGCTTTACCGCAAGAGAAACAGAACCGAGATGAAGAACCTTCAGATCAGTATGGTTGGAAAGCGCATCCACCAGTTCTTCCTTGGTCAAAGAAACAGGAGCGGTGTTCTTGCTATAGAAGGCATAGCTGGCTTTTCCCTGTTCATCAAGAGATGCAAACCCTATCATGGAAGGGAGAGAAGAGCTGCAAAGAGAAGGATCAAACAGCACCTTATTGTCTACAAGATGATTCACCAGCCGCAATCCAAACATATCAGAGGCGATCTTGCCAAAGAAGCCTACAGGGGAACCGAGGCGAGAAGCTGCAGTAGCCGCATTCAAAGCACATCCGCCGACATATGAGGCAAAGTTCTCTGAAGACCCTTCTTTCCCTCTACCTATGAAATCTATGAGCGCCTCTCCGATGACTCCGATCATTGCAATCTCCTACAAATATCGTTTTTTGGGTTGTCCCAACACACCTGCATGAACCTCTACATACTGTTTTGCCGGGCTCATCATGATTTTGGGCAACAATACTTCTTCTATCTGAAAATACCCGACATCGCTGGACATGTCCACATCGATGAGAATCGGTTGTTCGTTACCTTTCTGTATGGTTACCTTTTCAATGGAATTGGCCGAATACTTATGGATGTCACCCGTCTTTGGGGCTGTAGTGATACTCATCGGAATCCGGGCCCTCCCCTTTTCCATATCACACCCATCGGCAACCAATAGCAGCCCAGCTTCCAGACTGCTCACCCTTCGATTTGCCATATGTCCCAAAATCGCTTCGGTGGCAATCGAGATGATGGCAACACGAGTCGAGAGATCATGCGGATATACCTGGTGCAAGACTCTTTCCATAATAGGTCGTGCTATGATGATTCCTGTCAGTTCATGGTCCGTGCGCGAAACACTCATTCCCAGATCATGAAGAAAGGAAGCAAGAAGCAAGGCACTAAGGCTATCATCATAGGTTCCTGTATCTTCTTTCTCCAATGAAGTGGTAATGTTTGCATCCTTCAGCAACGAGAGCATCTTCACCCCGTTATAGGCGACTTGTCGCATATGCACCGGTCCATGGTCGTTGTAGTTCAGCCGTTTGATCGAAACGGAATTTGCATAATCCTGGATGGCTTCAACCTCAGGATCTTCCACCAGAATCTTCGCCAGTTTGTAACTGTTCTGGTTCTGATCGAGCAGTCCCAGTAAATGTCTGTCCAATATGTGTTCTTTTGGTGACTTCATATCCTAAGAGTACAACAACTCCCCTTCATCGGAAAGTCTCTAGTGGATAAAAAACCACAACTATCCTATACTGGGCGCATGAAACGTGTGATGATGAGAGACTTTTACTGGTTGGGAAAACCAGAGATCTGGAAAAAGGACTACAGGGAACTTTCCTTAGTAGTGGAAAGCGGAACAAACCTCCCTGACGGGCCTTTGTTGCTGTGTGTAAGTGATGAAGATTTTTCCTGTAGGATGGACATTACTGTTGCACCTGATCAAGGGAGCTGCGGAATCTGTCTCTATCATAGTGAACAATCCTTTTCAGCAGTGGGATTATCGGCGAATCAACTTAAGGTCTTCACTACAATCCAAGGATTTACAACCACGACAACGATTCCTTTGCAAAACACCCTTCAAAAAGCGACTTGGCATCTGGAAAGAAAGGGAGAACAATTCCGTATAGGATATGGTCTTCAAGAAAACAACACGGTGCTTTGGGTATGCGACACTTCTTTGCCCGGCATGCAACACGCAGTAAGTTTCGGACCCTTTTTCACAAACAACAGTCCGGTTTCCTATACTGCAATCATGAAAGATCTGGTCTATAAGAAATCAGTGTTGTAAACGCATCCCCACTCGCACAACAAATGGCGATATGCTACTATTACGTATCTTCACATCAAGCCCCTTTGAAAGGGTATAAGGAAGGACAATTCATGGAAGAGAAGCATGAGGAAGAGATCAAAGAGAAGACTTCACTCAATTTCTTGGAACGCATCATCGAAGATGATTTAGCAAACGGGAGAGTTCCCGACAACACGATTGTAACCAGGTTCCCCCCAGAACCCAATGGGTACCTTCATATTGGACACATCAAGTCCATCTGCCTGAATTTTGGACTTGCCCAAAAATATGGTGGACGTTGTCATTTGAGACTTGATGACACCAATCCTGAAAAGGAAGACATGGAATATATCGATTCCATAAAGGAAGACATCCATTGGCTCGGTTTTGACTGGGGAGCATACGAGTATTATGCCTCTGACTACTACCAGCAGCTGTATGAAGTAGCCCTCAGCCTCATCAAAGAGGGAAAAGCCTATGTCGACAGCCTCTCTGCTGAAGATATGAAGATGTATCGGGGAACGCTCACCGAACCTGGGAAAAACAGTCCTGACCGAGATCGGAGCATTGAGGAAAATCTTAGGTTGTTTGATGAGATGAAACAGGGGAAGCATCCCGAGGGATCCTATATTCTTCGGGCAAAAATCGATATGAGCAGTCCCAACATCAACCTACGTGACCCTGCATTATATCGAATCAAGTTTGCAACCCATCCAAGAACAGGTGATACATGGTGCATCTACCCGATGTATGATTTCACCCACCCTATCAGCGATGCCATTGAAGGAATCACCCATTCCATCTGTACGCTTGAATTTGAAGACCATCGACCGGCGTACGACTGGGCAACTTCAATTGACCATATTGATCATGCACCTCACCAGTATGAGTTTGCAAGACTCAACATCAACTATCTCTTGATGAGCAAACGCAGATTGTTGAATTTGGTTAAACTCGGCATTGTCACAGGGTGGGATGATCCAAGAATGCCCACAATCAGTGGTATTCGTAGACGGGGATATTCTCCAGAATCCATGCGCGACTTCATCAGCCGCATTGGAGTGGCTAAGGTTGAAGGCGTTGTAGACTATTCATTGATGGAATTCTGTGTACGTGAAGACCTCAATAAACGAGCTGAACGACTGATGGTTGTCCTCGATCCTCTCAAAGTCATCATCGACAACTATCCTGAGGATACAATCGAGTACTTTGAAGCAGTGAACAACCCAGAATCCGCGGACTCCGAGACACATCAGATTCCTTTTGGTCGAGAGTTGTATATTGAACGGGAAGATTTCATGGAAGAACCTGCAAAGGGTTACCATAGGCTCTACCCAGGCAATGAAATACGTCTAAAATATGCGTATTATATAACAGCGAATTCGATAGTAAAAGATGAAAATGGCACCATTGTTGAAGTCCACTGTACCTACGACCCACTTTCAAGAGGGGGAACGACCCCTGATGAAAGAAAAGTCAAGGGAACCAGCCATTGGGTAAGTGCCACAGAAGGGGTAACCATTGAGGCAAGGCTCTACGACAAGCTGTTCCTTACAGAGTATCCAGGAGGGGCGACAGGCAACTACCTTGACGACCTTAATCCTGATTCTTTGGTCGTCGTCACCGATGCAAAGGCCGAGCCGGAGATTCTGAATGCGAAAGCAGGTGATTATCTTCAGTTCATTCGAAACGGCTACTTCTGTGTGGACAACAAGGAAAGCAAATCAGACAAACTCATTTTCAACAGAACCGTCACATTGAAGGATTCTTGGGCGAAAATGAAAAAGAAAATGGGCATGTAGGCTCAAAGGGAAAGAGAGGACGTCCTGACCGACGTCCTCTTCATCCCTCTCGTTGTTTTTTCGGGGGAGGTTGTAGTATGAATTATTTCTTTGATCAACACTTTCATGTCATGGCCATCGAGCACCCGAATCTTCTTACCTTTTTAGCTACACTTGATACGGGTATTCCCGATCTCATCACCAGTGGCGCACTCTCCCCAAACTATATTTTAACCAGCAAGAACCGAAAAGGTTCAGTCATGCTCAATAGGATAACCAATACCCTCACCACGTTTGAGCAACCCATTGGACAGACGCTGGCTTTGATGGAAGATGATCTGAAGGGCCTTTTTCCTTCCCACGAGGACGATGCTCAGCGACCGCTTGAACCATACATCAGAGACGGCGCAATGCATATGCGTTCTCATTCTTATGACAAACTCGCAATGTGTCCACAGTTGATGGATTTCTCCTCAAACGAGATACGTAAGGAGAACCTGTATTATCCCACCACTAAGGAAATCAAGATCCTTACCTATGTCGAGGACTCTCTTGCTGGTTTTGATTGGTATAGGGAAAACAGACCGGATGGAAAATTTGAATTCTTTCCTTTCATCGGCATCAATCCTCCGGTCCACTCAATAGACTTCATAGAAATGCTCTTGGAGTCCTTTGTGACCAAAGAGCACAAGATAAGCGATCAAAGTAAGAAAACCAAACAAAAATTCTTTGGAATCAAGTTCTACCCTCCACTGGGGTATAATCCTTGGCCTTCTGATGAAGATGAATTGAAGAAAGTCACTTTGATCTATGATTTTTGCACCAAGTATGATGTTCCGATCATGACCCATTGTGATGACCAAGGGTTCAGGGGCATCCCTCCAAAGGAAGCATGGAAGTATACATCCCCAGCTTCATATAAGCCTGTACTTGCCCATTATCCTACTCTTCGTATCGACTTCGCCCATTACGGATGGCAATACAACCAGTTGCAAAAAAACCCTTTGACCATGCTCACTGCTGCAGCCAGCAAGGTGCCTGATTCCCCTTGGTTTTATGAACTGGTCGAACTCATGCAACTGTATCCAAACGTCTATGCGGATGTCTCTTTCAGCGGAAGCAATGCAGATTTCTACCAGCAACTGAACAATTATATTGCGTCACTTGAGGAGAATAAGGCTCAGACTGTACTTGAAAGGACTCTTTTTGGTACGGATTTCAGCGTCAATCTTCTCAAGGTGGAATCATATACCAGTTATTATAGAATCTTTGAACAATCACCTTTTTCAGACGATCAGATTCATTTGTTTGTACAGACCAACCCGATGCGTTACATGGGGCTGGTACAGTAAAGCAGCAATTCGTTTTAAAAAGGAAAAAGGCAGACGTACATGCCTGCCTTTGCGTAAAACAATCTGTCGTTGAGAACAGAGTATTAGTAGTTCTGGGATACGAGTTCGAAATAAGCCTGTGGGTGGTTGCATACTGCACAAATGCCAGGAGCTTTCTTTCCAATGACAATATGGCCACAGTTTGAACACTTCCACATCTGCTCACCATCTCTGCTGAAAACCAAGCCGTCCTCAACATTCTTCAAAAGGTCAAGGTACCGTTGCTCATGGTGCTTCTCAATGGCGGCAACCATCTCAAACAAAGCAGCAATCTTGGTAAAGCCCTCTTCACGAGCGTCTTTTGCAAAATTAGCATACATATCGGTCCACTCGTAGTTTTCTCCTGCAGCGGCTTCCTTCAAATTAGTAGCGGTATCTGCAATATCACCACCATGGAGAAGCTTGAACCAAATCTTAGCATGCTCTTTTTCATTTCCTGCAGTCTCTTCAAAAAGATTGGCGATCTGTACATATCCTTCTTTACGGGCCTTTGAGGCATAGTAGGTGTATTTGTTTCTTGCCTGTGATTCACCTGCAAACGCAGCTGCCAGATTCGCTTCTGTTTTTGACCCTTTCAATTCCATTCTGTTGCTCCTTTACTGCATATCAGCAGTAATCTTTTTTTGACAATCGGGACAAACCCCATTGAACACTATTTCATATGATTCTAGTACGTATCCACAGGTATCGATGTTCTTGACACAGATACCAATAGCATCACCGACTTCAATATCACTGACTTTTTTGCATTTGGTGCACTGGATGTGATAGTGATTACCAAGAGTCTTATCAAAATGATCAGGACCACCCAGAACACGTATTCGCTTAACCTTGCCTTCATCGACAAGCATGTTCAGGTTTCTGTAAACAGTCGCACGGCTGATCGAAGGATGCTTCAACACGATGGCATCATAAATTTGTTCTGCATTCGGATGATTATCTGCGAAGGCTACTGCCTCCCAGACCAATCCCTTTTGTATCGTTTGCCGTTTTTCTTTCATAGCTTTCCTAAATGATAAGTTTTATCATTTAATAGATTAACCTATGTCAATGAAGGTGTCAATCTACTTTTACAAGATTTCATACCAACGCCAATCAATACTGTCTAAAATCTTTTTGGCTTGATTCTTGAAAAAAACTGACAGTGAGCAGTCCGTAGCGTCAAGTTAACTCAAAAAAAAACAATCCTTCCGTACACGCAATCACTCTTCAGTTGGTGACCTCCAAGATCGCCTGAGATTGCAATACCTGCATTCCAAAGCCCAGAATCATTTGCTTCTCCTTCTCTCCAAGCTGTTCATCAGTGACAACAATGCTGACTTCATTGGGAGAAACCAATTTCACTAATCCTCGTTGAGAAAATTTTCCACTGGGCGAAAGCGCTATCATTTTTGCGCATTGATTTTTCATTACTTCGACGATTTCCGCCCTACTTTGATTACTTCCAGTAAATCCTATTCTTGCGTCAAAACCATCAAATCCAAAAAAACATTTTTCAGTGTAGTATTGGCTGAGACCCAAACGAGCAAGAGGTCCTACACAGGCTTCACTTTCAGCCTGGTACTCTCCTCCAATGAGAATTACATGCAATGTGGGTTGTTCTCGTACATATCGGGCTATAAACACGCTGTTTGTTATGATGGTGACATCGTGTTTGGATTTCCCAAGAGCCTGAGCCAAGAGCGTACAGGTAGACCCTGACTCAATCATAATGGTTTCACCATCATTGACCAACGAGGCGGCAAGATCAGCAATCCGTTCTTTATTGGCATGATCGAAAACCAGCCTATTGGCGATATCATCTCGCCTGTTTTGAACAGCTCCACCATGAATTCTCTGCAGCAACCCTTGTTTTTCTAGGTTTTCCAAATCTGTCCTGATGGTGACTTGACTGACGTTACACAGTTCAGACAGGCTGGTTACATGAACCTGCCCCATCGTACTGAGCTGATGAAGGATTAGCTCTTTTCTTGACTGTTTTTTGCCCATAGTCGATATATTCTACGACGCAAAAGACTAGGATGCAAGCTTTTTCAAGGGTTTCACAAAATAGTATTTTCAATCATATCAAAATCTTATCAAGACAAATCTACTAATATTCGCAAAGCATGAAAGCAAAGTACCGAAAAACGCATACTATGAATTTTTCATCAAAAGACAAAGACAAAAAAACCCTCAAGCCGTTAAGCCTGAGGGTTTTTCTTGCTGTAAAACAAGTGATCTATTTATCATCCTTGTGGTCTTCAAGCCAGAAGAAAGAGTCATTGTTCTCTTCTTGACCTCTGGTACGTGTTTCCTTGAACTTGTCGAAACCGTACGGTTTGGGAGAAGATTTTCGATCTCTTCTTTCTGCACCTTCAACGGGACGACGATCGCCACCAAAAGAAGGACGGCGGTCTCCACCGAAGGAAGGTCTGCCACCACGATCGCCATAAGAAGGACGACTGTCGCGGTCCCCAGAAGGACGACGATCACCGAAGGAAGGTCTGCCACCACGATCGCCATAGGAAGGACGACTGTCGCGGTCCCCAGAAGGACGACGGTCACCATAGGAAGGACGGTCCCCGGAAGGACGACGATCTCCGTAAGAAGGTCGGGAATCACGATCGCCACCGAAAGAAGGACGACTGTCTCTATCCCCGTAAGGGCGACGTTCACGGTCACCACCGAAGGAAGGACGACTGTCTCTATCACCGGAAGGACGACGATCTCCGTAAGAAGGCCTGGAATCACGGTCGCCACCGAAAGAAGGACGACTGTCTCTATCCCCATAAGGGCGACGTTCACGGTCACCACCGAAGGAAGGACGGCTGTCTCTATCACCGGAAGGACGACGATCTCCGTAAGAAGGCCTGGAATCACGGTCGCCACCGAAAGAAGGACGACTGTCTCTAT